>JAFSWW010000086.1 GCA_017444345.1 Synergistaceae bacterium
ATTACCGTTATATTTCCTGTCATTTCCTGAGATGAAGAGTAAACGCGTTAAAACTATATATCAAGTTCCGACCGGTATTATATTATACATAATGGCCGAGATAGTAGAGTAATAGCGTGTTTTTTCCGCCGCCGACGGGGTGGGCGGGTGGGAGGAGGCGGCGGAAATAAAATTTTTTGTTACATCATACTGCGATAAAGTGCTTTGATCTCTTCAACGTTTGTGTCTCTAGGATTGCCCGGGCAGCAGGCATCAGCAAACGCGCTGTCACTCAAGAATTGAATATCTGACTCCTTAAGAATGCCTTTGAGATCCGGAGCGATTCCTACATCTGCAGAAAGTTTTTTCACGGCTTTAATAGTTGCTTGTGCTGCCTCGTCGTCATTCATTGAGTCGATTCCGTCAACTCCCATTGCTTTGCCGATTGCCCTGTAACGCTTCCCTGCGGCCGGTGCATTATATTCGAGTCCATAGGGCAGAATTATTGCACATGCTACACCGTGCGGAGTGTCATATAACGCGCTTAACCCGTGAGCCATGCTGTGAACGATTCCGAGTCCCACGTTTGAGAATCCCATTCCCGCAATATATTGTCCGAGTGCCATTCCCTCGCGTCCTTCAGGTGTACCTTCTACTGCGCCGCGTAAACTATGAGATATTAATTTTATGGCCTCAAGATGGAACATATCACTAATTGCGCAATGTCCTTTTGTGATATAGCCTTCTATTGCGTGAGTAAGTGCGTCCATTCCTGTAGACGCTGTTAATCCCTTGGGCATTGAAGACATCATATCAGGGTCAACTACTGCGATTTCCGGAATGTCGTTCGTGTCGACACATACAAATTTGCGTTTTTTCTCTACGTCGGTGATTACATAATTAATCGTAACTTCTGCGGCTGTTCCTGCTGTAGTAGGCACTGCAATTGTGAATACTGCGTGAGTCTTAGTAGGTGCAACGCCTTCAAGAGATCTTACATCGGCAAATTCAGGATTATTAATAATTATTCCGATTGCCTTAGCTGTGTCCATTGATGAGCCCGCCCCCAATTGCTACGATTGAGTCAGCATTTGCCTTCTTGAAAGCTGCGACTCCGTTCTGAACGTTTTCGATCGTAGGATTGGGCTTAATATCGCTGTAGATTTCATAAGCAATTCCGGCCTTGTCAAGTAAATCAGTAACTTTTTTTGCGACTCCGAATTTGATTAAACTAGCGTCAGTGCACACAAAAACTTTCTTTTTTCCGCGCGCTTTGAGTTCAGGAGCGATATTTTCGATTGCACCCTTACCATGATAAGAAATAGTGTTTAATACAATACGATCTGCCATGTAAAAAACTTCTCCCCTTCTGTATAAATATATAATATTGCTGTGATTAAGATAAATAGCCGTCTCGTGGCTTTACGTTAAATTTTACTGCTAAATCCCGCAAATTTTCATCAGTTATATTATTGACTCTGGGTAAATGGGCAATCTTCAAATAAATTTCTGCTGCCTTCTCTGCTGTCTCTATTAAGCCAAATGAATCGTCTAAACTTTGACCCGCTGCATAAATTCCATGTTGAGCCCATATAATGAGTCGTGAAGTCTTGAATTTTTCCGCAGTAGCTTGGCCGATCTCATTAGTTCCACAGAGCATCCACGGGAGAATATTGACTCCATCGGGGAAGATTATAATTGACTCCGTGCACATTTGCCAAAGAGTCCGCGTAAATTCACGTTCATTTAGTGAATGTACATAAGTCATAGCGAGTAAATTAGTCGGGTGGCAGTGTAAAATCACTCGGTTATTAGGATTTATAGCGAGCCTTACAGAATGACTCATCATATGAGCAGGAAATTCGCTCGTAAATTTGCCCCCGTCAGTCAAGCCCCATAAAAGCCGCGCGACTTTGCCATTATCTACAATCTTGAATAATCCTAAATTTTCAGCGGGGTTATACTGAGTATTCTTGAAATATTTGCCCGTCCCAGTAACAAGAAAATATTTATTATTCAGAGTCGGAGCTTCAAAGCCGGTCGGAATCTCTCGAGTAAATTTGTTTACGTCGCAATAATCGCTAATTTCTGACTCAGTCAATAATAATGACAGATTGCCCGAATTTCTCTCGTCCCATCCGTGATTATACATGTTTGTAAGAGTCCGAGTTATCTCAATTATAAAATTTGCCGTCAAAATATCCTTCATGATTATACATGCTTTCTTATTAATATTAATATTTACAGATTAATATAATATCGCAGATTTTATCTACAATTTTCAAATCTAAGTCTGCATACATCGGAAGAGTTAAGACTCGGCGGCTTATGTGTAAGGCTGTCGGAGTCTGCATTACGTCAAATTGTCTGTGAAATGCCGTAAAAGTATTAGTCAACGGATAAAAATATTTTCTCGCAAATATATTATTATCAGCGAGTTTATCAAATACTTCTGCCCGGCTTGCACCGAACTGCTTTTCTTCAAAGATTACAGGGAAGTATGCATAATTAGGCTTTACGTGATTTTGAATCGCATTGAGTCTAATTCCTTCAACATTGCCCAGACGTTCAGAATAACGCTCAAAGACTCGTTTACGTTTAGAGATTTCGCCTTCCAAGTGCCGCAAATTGCAAAGTCCCATAGCCGCACAAAATTCGTTCATTTTAGCATTTGAACCTACTGCGCTTACTTCTTCAGGGCCGTGAATACCGAAATTTTTGAGCTCGTATAAAATATTTGCTAGACTCTTATCTTTGAAGCACACTGCTCCGCCCTCAATGCTGTTAAAAACTTTTGTTGCGTGGAAACTGAAACATGACGCGTCGCCAAAAGTCCCCGTGCTTTTGCCTTTATAGGTCTCCCCGAAAGTGTGAGCAGCGTCGTATATTACTTTGAGTTCGTATTTTTTCGCGAGTCTGTCAATTTCTTCAACGTTGCAAATATTTCCGTAGACATGGACGGGCATAATTGCGCAGGTTTTATCAGTTATGAGGCGTTCAATTTTTTCAGTGTCGATCGTGAAGTCATTGCTATTTATATCGCAGAATACAGGGGTGAGTCCATTTCTTATAATTGCATGAGTAGTTGACGCAAAAGTAAATGGAGTAGTTATGACTTCTCCCTGAAGATTCATAGCCTGTAGAGTTAATTCAAGTGCCATGTGTCCATTTGTGAGGAGTTCTACATTTTCGACACCGAGAAATTTTTGCAGCTCGCATTGAAATTGTTTGTGTTTATCGCCCATATTTGTCAGCCAGTGTGAGTCAAATATAGATTTTAACTCGTTCATGTATTCGTCAAGTTCGGGAATTGATGAGCGTGTAACTAAAATTTGTTCTGACATGATGAGACTCCTATAATTATAAATTTATTTTTTGCCGATTATAACTCTAAAAATTTTTTTAGCAACTCTGTAGGCAGCATAAAACGGAAAAGCAGCGTAAATAAAGCATGGAATATTTTTCAGATGATAGCAAGGATTGAGATGTGCCTCATTTATGATTGAACGATGAGACTTAACGCGGGCTCTTAATTCCCAATACAGTACAAACAAGTATTTATAATAATGCTTTTTCCCGAAATAATGTTCAAGCATTCTATAAATTTCACTTCGCCAGAGTATATGATCTGCTTCGAGTTCAAATTTAGGCAATCTTGCCATGCGTGCGCTATATGAATCCCCCTCGTCTCTAATAAATCTATATGTTGTAAATATTTGGCTGAAATAGTGAACTCTTCCTAAATGAACCAGAATCGCAATAAGCTGCTGATCACCTACATTCCCCCTCAGAGACACATAAAAATTTATTTCGTCAGATGTCATAAACCGCCAAAAATTTCTATGAACACATGTTGCTAATTGATGTCTGACTCCCATTATATAATTTCTGGGATAATCCCCTTCATTATACATTATGTGCTTTATTTCTTCGTTTAATCTATTTATCGTTTTCCAATTGCTATAAACGCCTATGCAGTCAGGGTTATTTTCGAGATAATCGACTTGAATCTGCAATTTATTCTCGTCAATCCAATAATCATCGCATTCACAATAAGCTATATATTTGCCGGTGAAATATTGAATCATGTTCTGAAAAAATGTTTTGCCGTGAAGTATGCAGTTACTTTCTTCAATAATTGCCGTGATATTTGGATTCTCTGACGCATAACGCCGTATTATTTCAGCACTTGAGTCCGGTGAAGCATCATCATGAATCAGAATATTTACAGGAAAATTTGTTTTCTGCATTAAGACGCTTTTAATGGCCTGATCGATATATTTTTCATGATTGTAGCAGAGCATATAAACTGTTACTGAAGGCGGGCGTTTATCTCGTTCTATAATTTCAGGAAGCGTAATCATTAATTAATTGCCTCCTGAATCTTAATTAGCAGGAATCGCGAAATATTTAGAGAACTTACCGGAAATTTAAGGCAATAGAGTCGCAAGCAAGCAAGCAAGCAAGCAAGGCCCGTGAAATTCTTATCACTTGTCAATATCCTTTCTTGATAAATATAATTTTACGTAATTATACAATAAAACAGTGTTTATATCTAAAAACTTGCAAGCCCTTTTTTTGTATGATATATTGCAATGAATTTTTCATTATGAGACAAGGAGTTTTGCATTATATGAATTTACAAGAAGTCAGCGTGTTTATAATTTATTTGTTATTCATGCTAGCGGTCGGAGTTTATTTCTTTTTCCGCGATAAAAACCAGTCAGAAAAAGGCTATTTCTTAGGAGATCGGAAAATGGGCGCGTGGGTTGCTGCGTTATCTGCCGGAGCTTCTGACATGAGCGCATGGGTGTTAATGGGTCTTCCCACGTCAATTTACGCAATGGGACTCGGCCAAGTTTGGATTTCAGTGGGACTCGCTATAGGATATTCTTTAAGCTGGATCTACGAGGCTCCGAGACTGCGGGCTTTCTCGATTGCTGCGAATGATTCTATTACAGTCCCTCAATATTTGACTAATAGATTTTTATCAAAGTCTCGTGCATTGCAATTAATTTCGGCTGTAGTCTTTCTTGTTGCATATACGATTTATGCTGCGTCGAGTATTAAAGCCTGCGGGACATTATTTAACACAGTAACAGGGCTTGACACGACAATTGCGATGTATTTAGCGGCTGTTATAGTAATAAGCTACACATTTTTAGGCGGCTTCAGTGCTGTATCATGGACGGACTTTTTTCAGGGAATGTTAGTATTAGCGGCAATGTTAATAGTTCCCATTGTAGCAGCCACTATGTTAGAGTCAGGGGCAGCAAATAAAATCGCTGTAGAGACTCCAAATTACTGGAATATTTTTTCAAGCTGGCAGGATATAGCCTCCGGACTCGGCTGGGGACTTGGATATTTCGGAATGCCGCATATTATAATTAGATTCATGTCAATTAAATCACAGCATGAGTTAAGGAAATCGGCAAAAATCGGAATTTCATGGACGTTAATAATATTAATTTTCGCCGGTTTAGTCGGAGTAATAGGCAGAATGTTTATAGGCTTTGACGAGACAGTAAATAATAACTCGCTTGTATTTGTCGTAATGACTCGTAGAATTTTCCATGCTGTAGTGTCAGGAGTATTGCTTTCTGCTGTTCTTGCTGCGGCGATGAGTACTGCTGACAGTCAATTATTAGCGGCTGCGAGTGCTTTTGCGTCAGATGTATATCGACCTGTAATTCGTAAGGACAAAGCGGGAAGTCGTGAAATGCTCTGGGCTGGCCGTATAGTAGTATTATTAATTGCGGTTGCAGCTTTATTTATAGCCTCGAATCCAAATGCGGGCTCAATAATGGCTCTTGTATCAAATGCATGGGGAGTTTTCGGAGCAGCTTTCGGGCCTGCAATAATGCTTAGTTTATTCTGGAGAAGATTTACATTTTCAGGTGCGGCAGTCGGAGTCTTTGTCGGTGCAGTAGTAGATATTTGCTGGTTTAATTACATGTCTCACACTGGAGTTTATGAGATTATACCGGGATTTTTCGCGGGATTGATCGCGGCCGTGATAGTGTCATTAATTTCTCCTGCGCCTTCAAAGGAAGTAACAGAATTATTTGATAAGGCCGTTGCTATGACGAACGAATAAAAATTTTTATAGAATTCTCGCATAATAAAACCGGGTTTGTGATTTCCACTTGCCCGGCTTTATTTTATTTATTTAATCGCAAATGAATGAATTAATCTCTAATCTTCCGGCTTTTCTGCTGGAGTCTCGGTTTGAGTCGGCTCACTAACAGGGGCGGGATTATTTTTTGCTGCTACTTCTTCGAGACTTTTTTCTAGTACACTTCCGAGTCCGTTCGTAGCGTTGTCGATTCTCCGATAAAGATCTCTAACTCCCTGCAAAGCAAGTACATCGCTGAAAAATGAATTAGGATACTCTATTATAGTCATGCCGCCTGCTTTGAGTTTCTCTTTATTGACTTTGTCGATCTGCTCGAGTCTCGGGCGCATTTCCTGTAACGCGTCTGCAACTGCCTTATTTAATACTGCTTTATGCTCGGGCTTGAGTGCCTGATAAATTTTATCGTTTATGCAAATTTGATTACAGTATAAAATATGATTCGTGCAGGCTAAATATTTCTGTACTTCCTCGAAATGTGCCGACGCGCAAGTATCAGCCGCATTTTCTTGAGCCTGAATAGTTCCATTTTGAAGCGAGATATATACTTCAGCCCATGCAAGGGGAGTCGGTTCTGCTCCGATTGCCGTCCAGAAAGTCATATGATTCGCGTTCTCCATTGTACGAATCTGAAGTCCCCTAAAATCTGTAAGAGTCTGCAAATCCCTATTTGAAGTCGTGAGTCTGTACGTTGCATTTTGCATGAATCCTAATAAATGCAAACCGGCTTTCTCGTATGCTTTAGAAATTTGCTTGTGAAATTCAGAGTCCCCGTTCAAAACTTTATCAATCGTATCGCCGTCATATCTAGCGAATACCATAGGCAAATCAAACACGGCCATTTCGGGAATAAATGACACTATAGGAGCCGTCTGACACACTGTGATTGCGATATAACCCTTTTGAGCCTGACGCAGTAAATCAGCATCTCCTCCGAGCTCGCCGTTTGGGAAGTAGTCAATTACTAAGCCGGAATTTGCTGCTTTTACTTTGTCGCGAATTAATTCAGCAAAAACGTTACCAGCCGCGCCCTTCGCCGTAGTATCTGAAGTAATCAGCCATGTCTCATCAAATTCTGACGCAGCAAAGGCACAAGAACTCATTATAAATATTAATGCTGTCAGGGCAATAAATTTTTTCATGATATTATCTCCCTTCTTAAATTAACCTACAAGCCACGTGCTTATTTCAGGAACGTAGACAATAAGCGCGAGTGCCAGCAAGAAAGCAATTATAAACGGGACAGCTTTTTTCGCAACACTCATAGGCTGATCCTGTGAAATATTGCCGGCTACGAATAAATCAAGCCCGAACGGAGGTGTAGCAAGCCCGATCGATAAGCAGCAGACAAGGACGACTCCAAAATGCACGTCATTAACGCCGAGTGCCTTTACTGCCGGGAGCAAAACGGGAGCAAGTATAATAATTGCCGGGCCTGTGTCCATAATCATACCGAGAATCAAGAATATAATCGTGCAGATTGTCAAGACAGAGAATGAGCTATGGAAGTTAGTAATAATGAATTCCTGAACTGCCGCCGTTGCATGTGTGAGTGATAATACACGCCCGAATGCCGTAGCAAATGCGAGTACAAATGCAAGTCCCCCGTATGTCTTTACTGAACTAATCAAGAAAGCAGGTAACGCACTGAATTTAATAGTACGTTCAATAAATAAGCACACGATTATAGCATAAAAGACTGATACGACGGCCGCTTCTGTAGGAGTAAAGAATCCCGAATATATACCGCCTAAAATTATAATCGGACACATTAAGGCCCAGAAAGAATCTTTAAACAATGCCCAGAAACCTTTTGAGCTTATTTCATTGAGTCTGTCTCTGATTTTTGCCTTGTCTTCACCCTTAGTAGCGCAGTAGAAAATAGCATAAATCATCAGGAACACGCCGATCAAGATACCCGGAATAACTCCGCCTAAAAATAATTTTCCGGTTGATACGTCAGTTGCGAGTGAATAAAGCACAAAGGGAATTGACGGGGGAATAATGACTCCGAGACCTCCTGCGACTGCTATTAAACCTGCCGCCCATGTCTTGTCATAGCCTAAATCTACCATGAAGGGGACGCACATAGCTCCGACTGCTGCCGTTGTTGCCGGGCCTGATCCTGAAATAGCGCCGTAAAATAAACACGTCAATACAACTGCGCAAGGGACTCCGCCTGTGATTCTGCCGACAAAATACGAGAAAAAGTTAAATAATTTCTTGGATATTCCGCCTTCAGCCATTATGACTCCGCCTAAGATAAATAACGGGACTGCTAAAATCGGAGTCGAGTTCGCACCGCTCAAAGTATTATCAATTATTTGCGGAATTACACCGCCGCGAGCCATTAACAAAATCGGAGCTACTGAACCTAAAATCATACTGACTCCGATCGGAATCGATAAAATTATTGCTACAAGAAATATTACAAAGACTAATAATGCTGCCATTGTTTATTTGCCCCCCTCTGCTCTGAGTCCTGCTTCTGCCTCTGCTTTTGCGTCAAGTTGTGTCTGCTCAAGAGTAGTAAGCTCCTTCTCATTGAAATTCTTTAAGTGAATAAAGAACATCTGAATCGCCCTCAATGTCGCAATAATGAACCCGAACAGCGCGACCGCATAAAGCCACCACATGGGCCATCCCATTGCGGGGGAAGTCTCGGCCTTTGCACCTTCTAACATTGTACCGGCTGCCCAGTTTAAACACTCTATTGAATGATAAGCAAGAAGTGCCATACATAAAGCGACAATTACATCAACGCATAAATTTATAATTTTACGGAGAGTCTGAGGCAGTAAATCAATAATTACATTGACTCTAAGCATATTTCCTTTACGAATCGTGTAAGCAAGCGAGATAAATACGCTCATAATCCACATAAAACGCGAAAACTCTTCAGCCCAAGTTAATGACGGTATAAATGGAATCTTACGCACAACAACTTGTAACATCATGACGCACGAAATTAAAATCAAGAAAATGACCATTAATGTTTCTTCGAAATGTTCATCGAGCCACTTAATCAATTTTATAACCTCCTTCATAAAATTTTATTATTCAGACTGAGACGCAATTAAATCTTTTGAACGCCCGGCCCGTAATACATAACTTTCTAGTCCATGCCCTAATAATTCACTGACTTTGCGGGATAATGCCATGACTTTCAAGACATCAACGCCCGTATAAATTCCCATCTCGTCGAGCATGTTAATTACATCTTCAGTCGGAACATTCCCAGCCGCACCGGGAACAAACGGACAACCGCCGAGTCCTCCGAATGAAGAGTCAAATCTCGTCATTCCTGCCTGCATTGCTGCGAGAATATTTGCGATTGCTGCTCCCCGTGTATTATGGAAATGCAGCCACCATGAAGCCTCGCTATATTTTTTCCGTACATGCTCGCATAAATTATAAACTTGATTCGGGACTGCTTGGCCTGACGCGTCAGATAAAGAAATCTCGTTAATTCCCACTTTCAAATATGCCTCGATAATTGCGTCAACGTCTTCAATGGGAGTTCGTCCTTCCCACGGTGAGGCAAACGGCATAGAGATAGACCCGGAGATTTCTATATTATTTTCTTGAGCAGCCTTCACACAATCTGCAAAACCTGCGACGCTCTCTTCAGGTGTACGATTTAAATTTTTCAAGTTATGCATACGACTCGCGGACACGTTTAATTTAACTTTTTTGCAGCCGCATTCTACAGCACGTTGAACGCCCCTGACATTCGGAATCAATGCCCTGAGCTCTACACCGGGGGGAATTTCTCCGACTCGTTTAAATAATTCGTCAGTGTCAGCCATTTGAGGGACTTTCTTAGGGTGCATGAATGAGCCGACTTCAATAACAGGGAATCCAGCATCAATAAAGCCGCGCAAGATTTCTAATTTCTGATCAGTTGATAAAATAACTTTCTCATTCTGCAGGCCGTCCCTGAGTCCTACTTCGCAAATACTAATTTTTTCGGGTAAGTTCATTTTTTGAGCCTTCTAATTAATTAATCCCGTTTTCAGCAAAATATTTCTTTGCCACGTCAAGACACTGTTTAGCATGTCCGGCAACTCCGCGAGCTTTGATTTCCTTCAGGTTCGGCAATTCGATTGAAAGCGGAATCTCTGGCATTGCTTTTATCATGTCAGCAATTTTTACGTCGCCCTCACCGGGATAAAATCTTGCTTCACGAGCTGTATAGAGCATTAAATCATCCTTGATATTATCAAGCACGGGATCATTACATTCTGCGCCTTCAGGAGCCGGGCCGTCGCAAAGGTGAATGAAATTAAAATATTTTCTCGGAGTCCTAGCAAGTTCCGCACCTGTTACGCCTGCTCGTCCTGCGTGAAGAGTGTCTACCATGACGAAAACATTATCACGCCCTAAATCGTCAATTAACGTAATATCTTCCTGTAAATTTCTAACGCCTGCCCATGGTAAGAACTCAATATTGAATTTAAGCCCGAACTCTTTGGCCATATCTGCAACTTTTCCGGCCGTCTTAGTGTACCAATCTCTATCACGAGTCCAAACGCTGCCGAGTACATCAGTTGCGCCGAGTTTTGCAGCTGCCTCAAATGCGGGTTTGTATTCGTCAATGTCTAAATCTTTGCGGATTCTTGCGAGCTCGATATCCATTAGGGGCATGTCATATTCTTTTAGTGCTGACTTGATAGCGTCAAAGAGATCCGGGTCCTTCTGCGGTAAAAATTCGGGTTCGCCGGGTAAATGCATGGGAATAGTTCTCAAGCTCACAAAATCGTAGCCTGCTTCTTTTGCGATCTTAATTTGATCCATGGGATTAGTGCCGGGGATGGTCAAATATGCTAGTGAAAATTTACGTGCCATTATAAAAATTTTCTCCCTTCAGTAAAATATCAGCCGCCCTGAATTAGCGACGGCATTACACACTTAATTATTTACCTGCTGCCTTCTCTGCTAAAATCGTCATTAAAGTCTCGCGCATTACATCCAACGGAACAGCCTTCCCGCCCGTCCATAATTGAATCTGACGCAAGCCCTGATAAAGCGACATTCCAAGACCGTTAATAGTTTTGCAGCCTACTTCTTCGGCCTCTTTCAAGAAACGTGTTACAGCGGGATTATATGTAGCGTCAAAACAAATGTGTGAAGGCTTTAAATATTTCTTGTCAACACATGTATATTCTTCTTTGCCCTTCATGCCGAGTCCGGATAAATTTAATATTATGTCAGTCTCGTCAAGTGCTTTAGCGATTCCTGCCTCGTCAGCTGCTCTAACAGGAACACAAACGCCGGGATAAAATTTATTAATTTCTTCGCTGAGTGACTCGCATTTTTCCGAACGTGAAGAGATATAAATTTTCTTTGCGCCTTCTTCTGCGAGTTCAAGACACACAGAACGCCCAGTACCGCCCGCACCGAATGAGAACATGACTTTATCCTTAATTTGGCAGTTATGTTCCTTAATGTCTCGTAATGCTCCGTAGCCGTCAGTGTTATAGCCGACAAGTTTTCCTGATTCAGTTTTCACGACTGTATTCGAGCTGCCTATTTTCTTACAAAGCGGGTCAAAATCGTCAAGATACTGCATAACGGCCTCTTTATTCGGCTTAGTAACTGCACAGCCTAAGAAAGTGGGCATATAACGAATCCCGTCAATAATTTCTTTAAGGTGGGTGCTGTCTGCCTCGCAATAACAATAGACCATATTGAAGCCTGCCGCCTGATATGCTGAGTTCTGCATACGTGCTGCAAATGACTGGCTTAACGGCGTACCAATGAGTGCTATTAATCTGCTGTTAATATCGATCTGCATTTATTAACGCTCCTGACATATTAAATTTTTTTGAATATTTATGATTCGATATGTTTATTTTATGCGCGAAAAGTTTTATACGCAATGAATAATTTTACGGGTTATTTTCGTGCAGTATTACAAATGAAAGTTTTATAATCTAAATTTTTTACGTCAATGTAATTAATGCCTGCTGATTTAGCACAAAGCCCGTCCCTGTCATAACGATCTCCGATATATAAGACTTGATTTTCAGGGAGTCCCAGCAAGTTAATAATATTTCTTAATCCTGAAGAGTCCGGCTTCATACATTTAATAATTTCGTCGCAGCTCCAGAATGAATAATCAGGAGTGAAATTTATCGCGCTTATTTTTTCTTTTACTGGATTATCTGAGTAAATAATTATCTTGATTCCTGATTCTTGACAAGATTTTAAACTCGCAAGCAAACGTCTACGCCTGAAAAGTTTTATTATTCTAAGCGGCCTCATTATCATCCATAAATTTATTATAGACTCGGCTTTATCAGGATTTAAATTATATAATCTTGAAGCTCTATCTATTTGCGAGTGATAAAAATTTTCTGTATTTGCTCCAAAGTGTTTTTCTTGAAGTCTACGGAATTCCCGCAAAAAAAATAATTCTTTGATTCTTAACGGGAATATAACATAATATATAATCAGCCATAGAGCCATTAAGATTCTCACTGGAAATTGATAATATAGAGTTCCGTCAAAATCTGAAATTATTGCGCGATATTTCATTGTAACAAGACTAATTCACGGCTCGTAAATATATTTAATACAGGAATATTTACCAGCATTAACACTATAAATAAAGCAATCAAAGCCCCGCAGTAAAGCATGAGACCTTTTTCATGATACAATTTTTCAGGTTTCTGAACAGCTGAATCTTTCTCAAACGATAACAGGAAATAATAACAAAATAGTCCAGTCAAAACAGGCATAAATAATATTAACTCTATTCTATATTTTACAAGAAATATTCCCGTGAAAAACACTGAGCACATCGCATAAAAAAATGAGCTGACTAATAAAGAATTGCTTGTATAATGCCTGAATGATTTTCTATAAAGGCCGGCTAATTTAGGATCATCAATCATTCTATATTCTGCAAAACGCTTAATAGCCATTAAGAAAGCTCCACCGAACCAGTAACCGAGAATTAGACTCACGGGCGGCAATGTATAAGCAGAAATTATGAACCAGCCCGCAATTAGTCTTATAGCATTATTTATTGATTCTGACAGGACATCGAGATAAACGACATCTTTTGTTCGTAAAGGCTTGACATTATAAATTATTCCCATTATCCAGAGCCATATTAAACTAAATAAAAAATTTTTATTCAAGATTGACCCGATAATAAAACCTGCTATGCTTAAGACTGCCCATAAGAGCCAGACAATTTTAGCATTTATTACACCTGATACTAAGCTGCGA
The DNA here is from genome assembly GCA_017444345.1 of Synergistaceae bacterium. Taxonomy (NCBI): domain Bacteria; kingdom Thermotogati; phylum Synergistota; class Synergistia; order Synergistales; family Synergistaceae; species Synergistaceae bacterium. The sequence goes on from JAFSWW010000086.1 coordinate 13,352, forward strand.
TATTTTTTGACGGGATGATATTTATCAAATTCTGCGTCAAGATATTCATTTATTGCGTAATTGGCCGAAGCTATGAGAGAAACTGCTATAAATCCATAAATTAATCTAGTCGTGCATTCAGAATCAAATTTTATTTTATTAATAAGTATTGCTGCTACTGAACCGGGAACTATAAAAAATTGCTTCACCCAATGATCAAGCCGGAGAATCTTTATATATTTAAAGCATATTGTTCTTTGCTGTTCTTTGCTGTTCTTTGCTGTTCTTTGCTGTTCTTTGCTGTTCTGATCAGTCAGTATCATTCAGTTCGCCCTCTTGCTTATAAAATTTATCTCATTATATCATTATGAAGCTCTTAATTTATACACCATTGCTAGAATTTCAGCTACTCCCCTGTAAAGATCTTCGGGGATTTCTTCGCCGATTTCTACATTTTGATATAGTGCCCATGCGAGCGGCTTATTTTCTATAACGGGAATTAAATTTGACTCGGCAATTTCTCGGATTCGTTTTGCTAAATAGTCCCCTCCTTTTGCTAAAACTTGAGGCGCGCCCATTAATTTACGGTCATAAACTAGAGCTACTGCAATATGAGTCGGGTTAGTGATTACAACATCAGCTTTAGGAACATCGGCCATCATTCTTTGTTTTGCCATTTCGCGCTGCTTCTGCCTGATTTTCTGCTTAACTTGAGGGTCGCCCTCCATTTGCTTGTATTCGTCTTTAATTTCTTTCTTGCTCATTCTGATGGATTTCTCGAAGTCCCATTTTTGATAGAAATAATCAGCAAAGGCCATTACTAGCAACATTAAAGCAAGCCTCATAGCAAGTCCCCATAACATGTCCCAGAAAACAAGGCTCCCGAATAATAAAGGCATCTGCATAGCTTTTGAAGAAGTAGGCAAATAATTTCTTACTGCGCTATAAATCATCACGGCAAATATACTAGCTTTTAATAAACCTTTCAGCAATTCGACAACTGAACGCAGAGAAATAATTTTTTTCATGCCTGTGAACGGATTCAATCTATCAAATTTAGGCCCGAACGGCTCACCGGTCATAGCAAAACCGACTTGAGCAATTACAGTACACGTCGAGAATAATACAACGAGTCCGCCCAGTGGCAGCCATGACGCAAAATAATCGATCATAGCTTCCCATGATATGAGATACAGCCAGCCGTCCTGCAATAATGCCTTGTCGCCCATGAATCTAACAGAAAAAGTAATTAATCCCGTAAGAGTCCGCCAAATCAAAGCCCCTAACATAGTCATGCCAAGTAAAGCCGTGATTATTCCTACAGCTGCATTTAAATCTTTACTCATACAGACCCGCCCCTCTTCTCGGACTTTCTCGCGCTTTCTCGGTGTAGCTTCTTCTGTGCGTTCTTCAGCGAAAAATTGAAGATTAAATTTTTTTGTGTAAATATTTTCGTGTTTATCCCCGTTCATAATTGAGTCGCCCGTGTAGTGTTTATTACTATATTCGTGAGAGTCGCCGCAAATATTCTCGTATTCATGTAAAAAATTTTGTTCAACTTCCCCGCCCGTAAAAGAGTAGCCGCAAATTTTCTCGTGTTTATTCCCTCCCGTGCAGCAATTATTATTATCACGAAAATTTTTACTCGTATACATGAAAGAATCGCCGCAAACTTTCTCGCATTCACTTCCGCCCGTTATTCTCCCGCAAACTCTCTCACTTAACCGCGAATAATTTTTTACACAACCGGCCGCCATAGTCTTATAACACTTAAAGAAAACTCTATCCATTTTTCTAACTGGGTGTAAATTAAATCTATAGTCAAAGGCAATACAGCAGCAAGCACCATAAATCCCAGCATGACTTTAACGGGCAATCCTACGACAAAAATATTCATTTGCGGAACTGTACGAGCTAGAAAGCCAAGCCCTACATCAGAGACTAATAACGAACAATAAAACGGGAGGACTATTCGCAGACTCAATATAAACATTTCTTGAAGCCATGAACCGAACGACAAATCACCTGAAGGAAATAACGAAATTTGACCGGGGGGAACTAATTTTAAAGTCTCGATTAACGCCTGAATCATCAATAAATGACCGTTCCAGCGAAAATAAAACCATAAGGCCGCTAAAAAATTTAATTGACTCAAAATCGAAACTTGACTCATTGATGAAGGATCCATTACTTGAGCCATTGAGAAGCCCATTAGAGTCCCCGTCTGTTCTCCGGCAACCTGCAAAGCATATAACGGCAATGCTGAAATAAAGCCCAGCGCAACACCGATTAATAATTCACGAATAAATACAGCTCCGATAAATATAACGCTGTCAAAATAAATTAACGGGATCGACTCGTCTTTTATGACTCCGACTGAACACACAGTAAGCATTACAGCAAATAAATATCTGAAAGGGGTCGGAGCCATTGCCGTCGTGAATATCGGCGAACTGAACACAAGCCCCACGAATCTCAAGTGAAGCAGCAAATATACAGCTAATAACTGCGCAGGAAGTTCAAGACCTCTCACTGTATGAATCTTTCAAGCTGCCCTAGAATTTCACGAGTCATCACTAGCATTCTTTGACTGATAAAGGGCGACAATAACACTATACACAAGAATACTGCTAAAATTTTAGGAATAAATATTAAAGTCTGTTCTTGTATTGATGTAGCTGTCTGCAAAATTCCTATTAGTAATCCCACTATCATAGCAGTCAACAAAATCGGCAGAGTTACGGCCATCATTGTCCATATTGCACCGCTCAGAATATCAAACAAGCTCAAATTTGTAACAGGCAATTTCTTAACACTCCTTTATTATTTACGGCACATTTGTAAAACTCTTCAAGACGCTCATAACTACGAGATTCCAGCCGTCAGCCATCACGAATAATAATATTTTAAACGGTAAAGAAATCATCATAGGCGGCAGCATCATCATGCCCATAGCTAATAAAACACTTGAGACTACCATATCAACGACTAAGAAGGGAATATAAATCACGACTCCCATTTGAAAGGCTGTCTTAAGCTCGCTCAACATAAACGCAGGAATTAATACACGGGTCGGGACTTGAGATTGATTCGCGGGGCGGGGAGTCTCTGACATTGAGACAATCAAAGATAATTCTTCCTGCCTTGTATATCTAAACATGAAATCACGCACGGGAGTTATTGCGCGTTCCCATGCCTGCGAAGAATTTATATTCCCCGACATGTAAGGCGATATTGCATTCTGATATACATTATTCCAAGTCGGATACATTGTAAACATAGTGAGAAATAATGCCATTCCCGCAATGACTTGCTGAGGGGGCGACTGTTGAAGACCTATAGCGCGCTGCACAAATCCTAAGACGATTATAATTCGCGTGAAACTCGTTACCATTAATAAAATCGCAGGCACGAGGCTTAACACGGTCATTAACGCTAAAACTTGCAAAGTTAAAGCGACATCACGGGGCGAATCTGCCGGAGTTATCCCGAAATTTATAGTCGGTAAGGGAATATTAGGCGGCATTTGTTGTAATCTCGCCGGAGCAGTTGCAGCTAAAGCACTTCCCGATAAAGCAAGAATAATAAATAATGCGAGGAAAATTTTACTGCTCACTAGATTTAAGCCAGTCTTCATATTTCCACCTGCCTAATAAACAAGCTCCGCCGGATCCTGTTGTGAAAGCTATTACATCGGGGCCGCAATGGACAACTAAAAATATATCCCTGCCAGTCAGACGCAGGGACGAGATTATCTCAACAGCTGATGAAATTTTTGCGTTTTGATTGTGCTTCCTGTAATACTTCACCAGCAGAAACGCGGCCGCTGACATAATTATTAATGCACTTACAGCACGGATTATATATGCCGTTAAATTTACGTCTTGAGCTAAAATTTTTAAGACAACACCTTTGTAATGGCCTCGATAACTCTTTCAGGCTGGAAGGGCTTTACGATAAAATCATTTGCTCCGGCCTGTATTGCTTCGATTACCATTGGCTGCTGTCCCATTGCTGAGACCATTACGATTTTTACGCTGGGATCTAATGCCTTGATTGCTTTTACTGCGTCGATTCCGTTCATTTCAGGCATTGTAATATCCATTGTGATAATATCGGGCTTATATTTCTGGAAAGCCGCGACTCCTGCTTTGCCGTTCTCAGCCTCTGCAACGACCTCAAAATCGTTCTTTGTGAGTATATCTTTTAACATCATGCGCATAAAAGCTGCATCATCGACTATTAAAACTTTTTTGCCCATTCTAATAAAACTCTCCTTTGCAATATAACATTTATATTTATTTAATTAACCGGAAAATTTTTCACTTGCATTATAACACGAAAAATTTAAAATTTTTTATGACGCTGCCCTTGAAGCTCCGCCGGGTATAATATCCGTTATTCTTACGCCGAAATTTTCGTCAATTACAACGACTTCGCCATGTGCTATTAATTTGCCGTTCACGAGAATATCTACAGGTTCTCCGGCCATTTTGTCGAGTTCGACTACAGCCCCGGCAGTTAATGCAAGAATTTCCGAGACACTTTTGCGAGCCTTGCCAAGTTCGACAGTTACACGCACGGGAATATCAGCAATTAAATCTATAGGACTCGGAGTCCCGCCACCTCCGCCTCCTCCTAAAGGCTGAAATGCTGCAGGTCTAACATCAACAGCAGGGCCCGCGTTCTGTCTTCCTCCCATTGATCCCCCACCTCCCATAGGATTATTTGCTGTTTGCTGCGGTTCAGGATTTTTTTTGCCGCTCATTACTTCCGCAATGTCTAAAGCCGTATCTAATGGCAGACACGTCCATATATTAAACGGTGTCAGGCCGTCAATCACTACATTAACGGGACTCGCCCAGATTTTAGCGTCTGCTGGTTCAAGAGAAAACGCCCGCCATTCTGCCTCACCTAGTGCCGAGCTTGTATTTTCCGGCATTAAACGACGACCGCCAAGCAAACCGCTTAAACTCGTAAATGCAGAGCCTACGACTTGACTCAAACCTTCCTGTGCTGCGTTCCAGTATAAATCGCTAGGATCAGGCAATTGCGAGCCATTCCCGCCCATCATTAAATCTGCGAGTGTTAAAGCTCCCTTTTGATCTACAACTAGGGCTAAAGGTTTATCATCAAAGCCCCCGAAAGTATTCGAGAATAAAAACGGGATTTCAGAAAATTTTTTAGCAAAATCAATCTGTGTTAAGACTTCTGCTTTACCGACATTTGTTGTAACATTTTTGCCCGCGAGCATGTTTATAACGCTGTTCTCTGAATTCGCAAAAACATCGGCAACTTTTGCTAACTGCTCTGAATTCTCGCTTGAGAGTTCTTCTACATCGCCTAAATCTCCGCCTCCTCCTGAAAGAAGCGCGTTTATTTCGTCAGGACTCAATAAATCATCGGGCATTAATTAATCTCTCCTTTCAATTAGAACTAGTTTCTGCAGGAAGTTCCGGCATTTCCTGAGTCAAAACTTTTGTCAATTCTACGGCCATATGTCCCCTCATAGTTCCGGGCTTGGCCTTGAATCTTATCTGATTGCCGACTCTAACGTCTATATCAGAATCTTTCAGCTCGTCAAGTCTTATGACATCTCCGGGCTGAAGAGCGTAGACATCACTTAATGACAAAACAGTGTGCCCGAGTTCCATAGCCATCGGCATACGAATTTGACGCACGGAATTATTAAGCCAAATTTTCATCTCGTCGTCGGCCTTATGACTCGTTGATGCGTACCACTGCTGTGATGATAATCTGTCCATTATCGGCTCAATCAAGAAATAGGGGAAGCAAAGACTCACCATTCCTTCAACGTCAGCAACTTTTAATTTCATGATTACGACTAAGACCATATCACTGGGCGAACAAATTTGCACAAAAAACGGGTTGCTTTCCATGCTTTCAAATCTGAATCGAACGTCAACAACTGTGCTCCAGCTGTCTTCGAGTAATTCAAGAATTCGCATGATTACACGTTCTATAACAGTTTTCTCTATGTCAGTGAGTTCTCGGATATTTCCGGAAAAAGTCCCCCGCCCGCCCAGCATTCTATCTATAATAGTGAATACTAAAGCCGGGTTAATCTCAATTAACATACTGCCTTCAAACGGGTGCATTTCGATCATGCCTATAACTGTAGGCTGTACCATGTAATTTACAAATTCTTCATATGCAAGCTGTTCAACTGAAGCAATCTCGGCATTTACCAGCGAACGAATCAAAGTAGATAATACCGTTGTCATTTGCCGTGCAAAAGATTCATGAATCATTTGTATAGCTCGTAATTGATCCTTGCTGAATTTGTCCGGCCGCTTGAAGTCATAAACTTTTAATTTTGCGTATTCTTCGGCCTTGCTTGCTATCTCGCTGATATCTGCACCGCTAGAAATATTATTTAACAGTGCATCAATAGCTTCTTGTGATAATACATCCGGCATTCATTCACCCCCGTTTTACTGCAAAACTATGCTCTCAAATAATACATTCACAATAGGAGCTTCCCCGCCGACATCAGGCAGCATTCTATTTAGTGAACGCTTAATATCGCCTGCAAATTGTAACGTGCCTTCTGCGCTTGTCAAATCGTCATAGACTCTATCTTTGATTAACATAAAAATTTCGTTGCGGATTCTGCTGAGCCAGCCGGGACTCTGAATCATTGCGCTCGCTCCGTCCTTCTCGACAAGTTCAAGAGAAAGCCCGAAACTTATTACATGACGGCCAGCCCCTGCAAGATTGCTAGTAAATTCTCCGATTGAGACTATTGGCCCGGGATTCTGAATTACTTTTCCTTGTCCGATCCCGTTGTTGTCGTCCTTAGGTGCCATTGTACGCCCTAAAAGCAAGCCCCCGCCGAAACCTGCTCCGAACATTACGAGACCGACTACTAAAAATATTATTATGCGCTTCATTTATGTTAATTAATCCTCCCTAAAATATTTGCTCAATTCCTGCTTCTTTACAAATAACATTAGCTATTTTTACGCTTAACTGGCATTTGCGATTGCTATATTTTCAAGCGGAATCGATATAGACTCAACAACTACATTAGACGGAGTCGGAATCTTTTTCCCTTCGTCAGCATAAGATAAAGCCACTTCACGAGCTGCATCAATGAGCATTTCTCGGCATTCGTCAATAGTTTTGCCGTCTGTTATTATATTAGTCCACTCTAAAAGCTGACCCATATAGCAGTCATCTAATTTTGTGTAACACGCTGTAAAGTTCATTTATAAATTTTCTCCTTCCTTAACGTTTTGGATATTGAGATAAGAATACTAATTCAACACGGCGATTTAATGCTCTATGCTGGGGGCTGTCATTCGGGACTATGGGCTGAGTCGAACTGTAGCCGACAGCCTGTAATTTCAACGGATCAAAGCCGCCGAATTTTTCGAGATAACTTGCAACTACAGCAGCACGCATTGCAGAGAGTCCCCAGTTATCGCGGTAAATCCCCCCGTTGAGAATTCCCGAATCCGTATGACCTTCAACAGCTACAGCAGGGACTCTGTCTCGTGTTAATTCAGAAATTTTATATAATGCACGCTGGCCCTCTGGTCTTAACTCTGCACGGCCGGGAGTAAATAAAAATTGATCGCTGATTGAGACTGATACACCGCGCTGATTAATCGAGACTTGAATCTCACGTGTTAAATTTTCGCTGCGTAAATAAGAATTCAGCGTATATGCTACATGCCTTGTGTCAAGTTCTACTCTTTCACTTGCGCCGGGGCTGACTCCCTGTTCGCCGCTTTTATTAGGATCTGTGGACTCTTCAGTTGTAACTCCGCCCTTGAGGACTCCGAGCGAACCTCTTAATGATAATAAGGCCTTCTGAAATTTTTGCGAATCCACTGACGACATAGCAAATAACAATATAAAGAAGCATAATATCAGCGTTACCATGTCGCCGTAAGTTCCCATATAAAAGGGTGCAGATAATCCGGGCTCTTCGGGTTTCTTTTGACGAGCCATTTATTAGCCCTCCTCCTGATTGAAGGCTTCTCTCATTGCAGGCGGCAGATAAACTTTTAATTTTTCCTCGACTATACGGGGATTTTCACCGGCCTGAATCGCTAAAATTCCTTCTACCATAAGTTCCATAGATTTTACTTCTTCGGCACTTCTCGCAGCTAGTTTCTTACTCACAGGAGATCCGAACATGTTAGCCATCATTGATCCGTACATTGTAGTAATTAATGCGACTGCCATGCCGGGACCGAGCGCGCTGACATCCTGCAAATTTCCTAACATTGCTATGAGTCCTATTAACGTCCCTATCATTCCGAAAGACGGCGCAAATTCTGTCAAGTTGTCAAAGACTGCTTTGTTTGCCGAGTGCCTGTCTTCAAAATTTCCGATTTCTGTATCAAGAATAGCTCTCACTAATTCCGGGTCTGTTCCGTCGACTACTAACTGCATGGCTTTCTTCATAAAATCGCTCTCGACTTCCGCAATATCGGCTTCAAGTGCTAATAAACCTTCACGGCGCGCTTTCTCCGCAAAACTTACTATCATTTGCACCATGCCGACTAAATCCCGCTGCTGAGTAAAGAATACATTTTTTAAGCACCCTGTTATAGCCTTGAGTCTCGGCCCCGGATTTGAAATTATTGTAGCTCCTATTGCTCCGCCGATTGTGATCATCAATGAAGGAACATCAAAATATGCGCCGATATTTCCGCCCGAAGCCATTGATGCAATAACTAATATCCATGTTGCGAGAAATCCTATCAGACTTGTTAAATCCAAAACGTGTTCACCTCTGTATTAATTTCGCGTTATTCCTTTGATTCGTCAGCAGTATTTGCGATTATACATGTATAACCGGCTGCTTTCCTGAACGCTAAAATTTTCTTGTATACGTCCTTTACTTTTTCGCGCACGATATATCTATGCCCGTTTAATAGACGCAATACAGTATCAGGCGTTACGTCTATGGTCTCTATCATGTCGGAATTCAACAAAAACGCTTCCCCGTTCAGACGATGTACTTCAATCATTAATTAACGCCAGCCCCTTCACTTGAATTTATTATATTTATCACGTATAAATACATTATTAAGTCTCCCGATATATAAGCAAATTTTATTTTATGGGATAATTCATTAATATATTATACGATTTTGAAAGGAAAAAGCGATAAAATAAACAAAGAAAAATTTTGCCGGAGGTGTGAATTAAATAAATGTCAGAAAATATTAACGAACTGTATAACAAAATAGATTTCTTAGTCAATGGAGGCGCGCTCAAAAGTTTAACAGACTTTCTTGACTCTAAATCTATACGCGCAATTATCGTACAGCCTTCAGGAATTAATAAATTAAATGTCTTGGAAGCAGCCGGACTCGTCCCCTCAAGTTTGACTCTTGATGATGATATTTCAAAACTTTTTACACATAATGTCGTTAAAGAATCTTTTGAGCTCGATTACTCGGAAGACTCTGACTCTTGGCCTTGTATTGTCAGAATCAGGGGCGAACACTGGGAGATTTATATAATGCTCAAGGATAAGCCGCAAAATATTAATGAATTTCTTGACGAGCTGAAACCCTACGCAGGATTATTGAGACTTTGGCAGATATTTATAAACATTTCAGCCAGTGAGAAAAAATTATCCCGGTTGTCTTATATGATTCTCGCTACAAAAAATACTCTCGCGTCAATCTTTGAGCCCATGCCGCTGCAATATTTCGCCTCATTCCTGACTGATGTATTGCAAGAAAGTTTATTCCCGAAATCTATAGCAATTCTCCGAGACGAGGGGAATTATTTAACTGTCTTTAACGGCAGAGCTGACAATATACCAGAGCGAAAAGGTATTTACTCTTCACAAATTTTGCCGCCGACTCCCGTAATCACAAAGAATGACTCACCGTTTGAAGTTGTCTTGCCGGTTGCTGAAGGAGAAGTCAGACTCTTTTGTGTTATGAACTGGGACGAATTGCCCGACGAGCAGACTATGAATTTTTTAGAGTTACTCGGAAATCTCGCAGTAAGAGCTATAGCAATCAATAATTTACGCGTTCAATCACAGCAGGCAGAAGCAAATATCTCAACAGGAGAATTTACTGTATTATCACTCTCTAACGTGTTAAAAGTTTTGCGCAATTCCGAGAATAAGGGCCGATTCCTTTCTCTGCTCGTTGAAATATTTATAGAACAATGCCGCATGCCTAATTGTTTATTAGCAGTCTGGAACAAAGCCCGCAAAGGTTATACACTCTCAGAACGCCGCACGGGACATTTCAGAAGCAACATAGACCCGACATTATTGCCGTCAACTGATGGGCCTGTCTCACATGACAAAATAAGCGATGCAGTTTACGATTTGGAAAAAAGTTCAGCGGACTCAATTTTCAGATCGTGGGGCTTGGCCGGCTGTCCTTGGAAAGATATTTTAAAGTCGTCATCAATGAAATATATTTTTCCGATTTGTGATGATTCGTCGCTCGTGGGAATTATAGCACTGGGAGCAGGTAAAGAAGGCCGGAATGTTTTAGACCGTGCTCAGCTTGCTTCTTTGGAATTAATAGCACAATTTGCCGCCTATGAATTCAGACGATTTGATTAATAATAATAATAAATTCTTAAAACCGGGATTCACTCACAAGGATTTATTAAATTTATGCGATAAAGATTTGCCCGTGCTGGCTGAAGAAGTGCGGGCAGTTATTATTGACACCGTGAAGAAAAACGGCGGTCATTTAGGTTCGTCGCTCGGAGTAGTTGAGCTTACAATTGCTATGCTGCGGAAATTTGACCCCTTCAATGACAGAATTATATTTGATGTCGGCCATCAGTCTTATCCGTATAAAATTTTGACAGATAGATTTGACCAGTTTCACACATTGAGACTTAAAGACGGGATTTCAGGATTCCCCCGACGTAACGAGTCGCCCTGCGATCACTTCAACACAGGACACAGCAGCACATCAATATCTGCCGCACTGGGTTATGCTAAGGCACGGGACTTATTACAGGAAAAAAGACACGTTATAGCATTCATAGGGGACGCGTCATTAATTAACGGGCTGGCACTGGAAGCACTTAATTACGTTCACGAGACAAAGACGAAATTAATTATAATACTCAACGATAACAGGCACTCAATCAGCAACAGAGTCGGCGGTTTCTCCACGATTTTAGCTCGTCTATCAGCAAATACTACTTATAAACGCATAAAGAACGCAATACGAAAATATACGCCGGTGAGATTCAGCAAAACACTTGAAAAAATTCGCGACCTAATCAAGAAAATAATCAAGCCTCATAATATTTTTGACGATTTAGACATAAATTACTGGGGGCCGTTTGATGGTCATGACATTAAGAACGCAGAAAGAATCCTAGAACTTGCGAAAAATTTTGACAGGCCGGTTTTATTGCATTTCAACACGGTTAAAGGCAAGGGATTCAAGCCCGCAGAAGATGACCCTACGAAATATCACCAAGTTTCGCCGGCAAACGAAAAGAAAGCCCGCACATGGAGTGAAGCAGCCTCACAGATTGCCGAAGAATTTGCTATAAATGATCCTCGTATAATCTGCTTTACTGCTGCAATGTCAACCGGAGTAAAACTCGAAAAATTTTCGCGTCAATTTCCTAATAGATTCTGTGATGTAGGAATTGCAGAGAGTCATATGCTCACAATGGCTGCCGGACTTGCTGCGGGAGGTATGAGGCCGTGGGTGTTTATTTACTCGACATTTTTACAGCGCGCTATGGATCAATTAATGCACGATATAGCACTGCAAAATTTGCCAGTTGTCATAATGGTAGATAGGGCCGGACTCTCAGGTTCAGACGGTGATACACATCAGGGATTACTCGATATTTCATGGTGCCGGGCGATTCCTAATCTGCAAATTTTTACGCCTTGTGATGAGTCTTCACTAAAACAAGCTATGATTATCGCCTCAAAACGTGAAGGGCCGACTCTTATTCGTTATCCTAGAGGACATATACCAGCGCAAAATTTGAGTCCTGATTCTGATTCTCCTATTGTGAAAATTTTTGACGGCTCTACCTGGGCATTACTGGGACACGGTGCAAGCGTTCAGACAATGATAGAGACTCGGGAACTCGCGAAAATAAAAAATTTTGACCTCCCAGCCGTATATGATATTAGACGAGTCAAGCCGCTTGATATAAAATTACTTGATGAGATTCTTGCGCGTTATAAAATTGCCGCAGTCATTGAAGAAAGTTATAAATCAGGCGGACTCGGTGAAGATGTTGCAAGTTATATCGCAGGGAATAAATTAGACGTTAAATTATTGCAGTTCGCAGTGCCTGATATTTGCGTGAAACATGCGACTCAATCACAACAAAGGGAGCTATACGGTTTGACAGCCGAAAATATTTTGAGTAATTATCGCAGTATTATTAACAAGAATGAAGAGTAAAGAAAGGCTTGATAAATTACTGCCTGAACTTGGCCTTGTAGAGACGAGGAATAAAGCTCAGGCATTAATAATGTCAGGAAAAGTCCGGGTAAACGGCCAAATAATAACAAAGTCGGGCGCACTCTTTGAACGTAACGAAAAATTTACGCTTGACGAGATCCAAGAATGGGCGAGCAGGGGCGCAAAAAAATTATTACGTGCATTTGAAGTATTTAATCTTGATATAAGTAATAAAATTTGCGTTGATTTTGGAGCGTCAACAGGGGGATTTACTGATGTAATGCTTTCACGAGGTGCAAAAAAAGTTTATGCCGTTGATGTCGGTCGTGGCCAGTTAATTTGGCGGCTCGCTAGTGATTCGCGCGTTGTAGTAATGGATCGGACTAATGCAAGATATTTGACTCGTGAAAATTTTGAGGACTCTATAAAGTTCGCCTCGTGTGATGTCTCGTTTATATCGCTTAAATTAATTTTGCCGGTTATTAATGATATTATTGACGATGACGGCCGAGCAGTTATATTAATTAAGCCGCAATTTGAGGCAGGACGCGAGAAAATTTCTAAAGGTGTAGTGCGAAATCGTGAAGTTCATGCGGAAGTCTTGAGAAATATTACAAGTTTCATAGAGTCAAATACAAAATTTTTTATTTCAGGGCTGACTCATTCGCCTATAACCGGGCCCGAAGGTAATATAGAATTTCTTTGTTATCTGACTCGCGCTGAGTCAGATTTTTTTGTGAACGTTGACGCGGTAATTGACGAGGCTTATAAATTTTTTGAGAGGGTGTAAAAATTTTTCATGACAAAATCAACAGAAGATTTCTTGATACTCTGTGCACATGGGAAGCGCAAAGATTTAGAGAAAGCCATATCACTGGGTGCGAATCCTAACGAAATATTTTATCCGGCTATGGGACTCCGGAAAAACGCGCTTGATATTGCAGTCTCAATGAATAATACTGAGGCTGTAGAAGTATTAATACAACACGGAGCTAATCCAAATTTTCAGGATATTAACGGCAGGACGGCTTTAATGTATGCTGTATTAGTGAGTTCTGAAATGGTAGAAACTTTATTAGATAACGGAGCAGATCCCGATATTCAGGACACTTTAGGGAGGACTCCGCTTATATTGGCAGTCTCAGGGAATGATATAACAATGAGAGATTTTATTAAATCATTAATCAGGACCGGAGGAATCAGAGCGCAAGACAGTAATTTATGGCTTCAAATGGCGTTTATTTATTCGGCAGTGTGCAGAGATTTGCAGGTCGAGTCAGTAAAAATTTTGCTTGAACACGGTGCAAACGCGTCATTATGTGATAAAAGAGGCATGAACGCGAGAAATTATGCAATGGCTTCAGATGATGACGAAATTTTTATGATGTTAATGGGATATTAATATTTAGGAGGCATTAATTTTTTATGGGAGCAAGAAGTAAACTCAAAAAAATAATAATGGGCAGTAATTCGGGCGAATTTGATTTAATAATTGAGCCTAACAAAACAAGTGTAGACTTTTTCAGGGAGCTTATAAAATTTCGTGAACTATTTTTCTTTCTCGCGTGGCGTGATATTATCGTGCGCTATAAACAAACTATTATCGGAGTTGCATGGAGTCTCATAAAGCCATTTTTAAGCATGATAGTATTCACTGTTATATTCGGCAAAATCGCGAAACTTCCAAGCGAGGGCGTGCCTTATCCTATTATGGTATTCTCGGCGTTGTTACCATGGCAGTATTTCTCGAATGCAATGTCATCAAGTGCGACATCAGTAGCTAGCGCAGGCCACATGGTTGGAAAAATTTATTTTCCGCGTTTAATTCTGCCTACATCTTCAGTGCTTGTATGTGTAGTAGATTTCTTTATATCATTTGCAATGTTGTGTTTATTAATGCTTGTATATGGCTTCATGCCCTCACCGTATATATTTTTGCTGCCTGTTTTCTTTATACCTGCTACAACTACGGCACTTGGAGTCGGTTATTTTCTTGCTTCTCTTAACGTAAAGTATAGAGATTTTACGCATTTAGTGCCATTTATTGTCCAGTTTGGTTTATATGTTTCTCCGGTCGGTTTCTCAAGTTCAGTTATTCCTGAAAGATGGAGATTGTTATATAGTCTTAATCCTATGGTAGGGGTCATTGACGGTTTCAGATGGTGCATTCAGGGGACTTCTGTATCAATTTATATGCCTGCGTTTATTATCTCGATAGTAGCATCAACAGCTGTATTTATTTTCGGGCTTAATTTTTTCAGGAAGACAGAAAGAACTTTTGCGGACTTTATTTAATTAATCAGGAGGAAAAATTTACATGCTGGCAATAAAAATTGAAAATTTAGGAAAATGCTATCAGCTGCGTCATAATTTGAATTGGCGTTTATATGACGTTATGAGCGACGGTTTATCGAGACTCAAGCGCAGAATAATGCATCCATTTATAGAACGTTCCAAACCGGCCGGCTCTGAAGATTTCTGGGCATTACGTGATTTATCATTCAATGTTGAACAGGGCGAACGAGTCGCACTAGTGGGACATAACGGCGCAGGAAAGTCTACAACTCTAAAAATTTTAAGCCGCATAACTAGTCCGACAGAAGGCAGAATCTCTCTAAAAGGCCGCGTATCAAGTTTATTAGAAGTCGGAACAGGTTTTCACCCCGAATTAACAGGCCGCGAAAATATTTATCTCAATGCGGCAATACTGGGAATGCGGCGAAATGAGATAAAACAAAATTTTGACGCAATAGTCGATTTTGCAGGAATTGAAAATTTTTTAGACACGCCTATAAAACGTTACTCAAGCGGGATGTCTGTAAGACTTGCATTTGCTATAGCTGCTCATTTACAGTCAGAAATATTAATAGTCGATGAAGTTCTCGCAGTCGGTGATATAGACTTTCAAAAAAAATGTCTCGGAAAAATGGACGATATAAGCCATCAGGAAGGCCGGACGATTTTATTTGTTAGTCATAATATGGGAGCTGTCTTGCAATTATGTAACAGAATTATTTGTCTCGAAAAAGGCCGCATGGTATTTGACACAACGGACGTTGTAGAAGGCGCACAGAAATATATGAGTTTCTCAAAATTGACAGAGAGCGACGCAGAATGGCATAACCCCGGCGATTTATACGAGAATGAATATTTTAAGCCGTTAAGATTCGGATTATATGATTCAGAAGGCAAAATTAACTCGGCTTCAGTCAGGCGCAGTGATGATTTATTTGTCGAGATTGAAGGCATTGTCAAGAAACCTGACGCGGCACTCGGTGTAGGCTATGCAATGTATAATCAATCAGGAAATTTGCTTTACTGGACATTTCACAGCGATCAAGCTAACAGCGATAAAGAAATTCCCGTGTTGAACGGCCATGTTTGTTTACGCGCAAGGGTACCGCTCGAATTATTAAATCTAGGCCAGAAATCTTTACAGCTAGCAATCAGAATCTATAACGGTGAATGGATAGCTACCCCGGGCAGAAGTCAGCCGCCTACTCTGACATTTTTAATAGAAGGCCCGATTAACGCGTCGCCCTATTGTGTAGTACAGAGAACGGGAGATTTTGCAGTCAACGGCTCATGGCAAATTAAATAATTTATTAATCAGGAGAATATTTTAATCATGAACACAAAGAAGGCACTAATAACAGGAGTAACAGGACAAGACGGCGCATATTTGACGGCTTATTTGCTGAAAAAGGGCTATGAAGTTCACGGACTCAAACGCAGAAGCTCAATTTTTAACACAGCAAGAATCGACAATTTTTATAAGGATTTGCACGAAGAAGGACATAAATTTTTCTTGCATTACGGAGATTTGACGGACTCATCGAATTTAATTCGAATTGTGCAGGATATACAGCCCGATGAGATTTATAATTTAGCGGCTCAGAGTCATGTCAGCGTATCATTTGAGACTCCGGAATATACGGCGGACTCTGACGGACTCGGACCTCTTAGAATTCTTGAAGCGATAAGAATATTAGGACTTGAGAATCACACAAAATTTTATCAGGCCTCAACTAGTGAATTATACGGCAAAGTTCAGGAGACCCCGCAGAAAGAGACGACACCGTTTTATCCTAGAAGTCCATATGCAGCAGCTAAATTATATGCTTACTGGATCACGGTAAATTATCGCGAGGCTTATAACATGTTTGCATGTAACGGGATATTATTTAATCATGAGTCAGAATTACGCGGAGAAACTTTTGTAACTCGCAAAATAACCCGCGCGGCTGCAAGAATTTCACTCGGACTGCAGGAAAAAACTTATCTGGGCAATCTTGACGCAAAAAGAGACTGGGGACACTCTGAAGATTACGTTAAAGCAATGTGGATGATTCTACAGCAGGAAAAACCCGAAGATTTTGTAATTGCTACAGGTGAGACTCATTCAGTGAGGGAATTTGCGACACTTGCATTTGCTGAGGCGGGAATTAATATCGAATGGCAGGGCAGCGGCATTAACGAGAAGGGAATTAACACAAAGACAGGGCGCGCAGTTATTGAAGTTGACCCGCGATATTTCAGGCCGACTGAAGTGGATTTATTGCTGGGTGATCCGTCAAAAGCTGAAAAAGTTTTAGGATGGAAGCGCAAAGTTTCATTTATTGACCTCGTTAAAAGAATGGTGCGTTATGATCTTGATTTATTCAAGAAAGATATATTAATTCGTGACGCCGGCTATAAGGTTCAAAGCGCATTGGAAGAAATATAAATTTTTTGCGTGCCGCCGTCTCCCACCCGCCCACCCCGACGGCGGCTTTTGTTACTCACTGCTAGACTCTGACTCGGATTCGTCATTGTCGTTATTATCACTAAATAATTTCTCACCTTTGAATTCACCTTTACGGCATAAGCTCTTGACGTGGCAAAATCTGCATAAATCAGAATTATATTCAGGCTCAAATTTACAAGTTTTCAGAATCTCAGCGGCGCACTTCATAGCGTATTCTCCCTCGTCGACTCGTTCGGAAATATGAGTCTTTATTTTGCCCTCTTTCGTGTATTGAGCGAAAAATTTTGACTCTGACTCCTCAAAGCTGCCCGCTATTTGCCCGTCATTCAGGCCAAGTATATAGACTCCTGATAGATCGCATTTATATTGTCTCGTGAATAATGCCGCGTAACACGATAATTGCAGGCCGGTATTAAATTTTTTGCGCTGTTCACTGTTCCAGCTATAAGACTCGATTTTCACGGAAGATTCATAATTTGTGCTCGTGCCTTCTTTGTAGTCAACAATAAAGGCTATTTCTTGAGAGTCCGGACTCCGCAAAAATTCTATCCTGTCGCATTGTCCTAAAAATTTTACCCCGTCAATCTGTGCTAATAAATGCGCGTCTTCTTCCAGTAAAATTTTAGTGTGTTCATAGCCCGCGCCGTGAAGTGATTCAAGTATCGCGCTTTGTAATAAGCTCAATCTATCAACTCTGAATTTTACGCCGTCTAAATGCCTTCTCAACCTGAAATCTTTTATCAATCTTGCGAAATTCTGATAATTTTCACTGACTTGTAATAAATTTTCCCATTCAGATTTTGTGATATTCAAGAAAATTTGCCCTGATGAGTTCATATTTTCGCGATAACGGAGCCAAACGCACTGCCAGAATTTGTGAATCATATTCCCCCATTCGATGGGCGATACTATGTCGGGATTTTGAGCGTATAATTTCGCCTGCCTCTCTTGATACCATAAGAACGGACATAATAATAACTGTTTAATGTCGCTTGCTCCGACTGCATTTGCTTGAGCGTGTATAACTGGAATCTCGCGTTTAATTTTTCCGTCCGAGTCAATTTCAGGGAATATATAGCCGTCATTATTCAATAAAATATTTATTTTTGCCGGATTAGCTTTTACTCGATTCCAGTTTGGCAAATCTTCAAGAAATCGCTGCATAAATTGTGATTCTGAAACTGGGCGGCCCTCGTCGTCTAATTCAGGACGTGAAATTATCGTAAAATTTTCGCCGGTTTGTATAAGTCGCCTGAATAATGCCTCTTTCTGAATAGCTTTCTCTTGAATGGTCGGCAAATGGGCTTGATTCTCGTCAAGTTTTCTGCGTTCTTCAGTGCCTAAGAGGGGCGAACTTGTTATATTAGCTGACCACGTTTTTTGCGTGACTCCTGTCATGATTAACACAGGAAATGAAGATAAAACGGGCGGCGTTCCTGTAAAGATTCTCACTGAATTAGAAATCTGCAAGGGTGCTCGTGTGTTCGTGTTTCTGCACCATCTCTCAAGAAAATCAAATGACTCATCGCCTTTGATTCTTGTATCTTGAACGCGTCCTAAATCCGGCATTAATTCGTCGAGTCTCAAAACTTTTTGCGATATTGTCTCGATTGCGCTTGCTGTCTGCCGTGTAGTCTCGTCAAGTTCGGGAGTTCCCGCAATTTTCGTTAATCTGTCAAGCCATAAGCCCGGAGTCGTCAAGAAATCCCTAAATGCGTGCATAATCCCGGCCGGAGTCTGATTTAATTTAAGTGAGCCGCAAAATTTCTTTATTGACTGAATAGCAAGTAAAGCCGTATTAAATGACTCGCCGATTGATAAAAATTTCTCCCAGTTCTCAAGCCCCGAATAACCCGCCCGATATGCTTTCATGACTGGAAATTTAACGCCCGCAAAACATTCTTGAGTGAGTAATAATGCGGTCTCATAGGTCGGAAATTGACGAGTGTATAAATGTCTGATTGACGCTAAAATTTTTCCGGGCAATGTCGTATTAATGGGTATTCCCAATTGAAAGCTAAGGGGGATTTTATAGCGTTTGAATGCTTGCATAAATAAATCTTCACGGCCTTGATTTATAGTTATGGCAATCGAGTCAAAACCTGAAAATTTTTGCGAGTTGAGAATAATTTTATCTTGCTGCCATAATGCAAGAGTCCGGGCTATTACTTCAGGTTCTAAATCGGGTTCAGCGGCGGGGATCTCTATAATTTGCCCTGATGATTTTTCCGGAGTGAACGCTATATTAAATTGTGAGTGTGCATCTCTGAAATTTGCTAAATTCGTTTCAGGCTTGAGAATTATAATTTTTTCGCACCTGTCCTGAAGAGCATATAATAATTCAAGCTGGCCGTGAGTGAAAGAAAGAAAGCCGGTAAAAATTATTATTAAATCCCGTCCCCATGCTTGAGTCTTTAAAAGCTCGTTATATGCTTCTGTGTAAATTTGCGCGCTGTCAAGTAAATCATAATTATTCAAGTATTCAAGATAGCGGCTGTAAATTTCAGGCAGTAAAAACTCTGCCGGGTCGCTGCTTTCAGGATTATTAATTAGTTGCGAGGGTCTGACAGCTTCATTTAAGAGTTCGCGAATATCACTCGATAAGATTTCAATAAATCCCGGTCTCATAATGCCCGGCCATTGTTTAATTTTTTCGCTGCGTTCTGATATGACTTCATTAAAAATATTATTCAGTATTAATAAATGATCGGGCGGAGATAAAATTCTCTTGCGCTGAATATTCCCGAATGAGCAAATATCGTTATAAATTTCTTCCCATGTCCAAAGAGTCAAATTATTTAATTCCGGCCTGTAATTCTTATCTTTGCGAGAAGGAATTATGAATCTCAAATTTTTTTGCCGGCCTGGAAAATTTTTTATCTGCGAGTTAATTAATCCCGTTAAATCCGAAAGTTTATTATATGCAAAAATTTCTGTAGTGTTCATGATTATATAAAATTTGCAGGACTCGTTACAGCCCTGCTTTGATAGTTATTTCTGTGTCGCCTGTGTTCTCGAACATTTCAACGCCTGAGTCTATATGTCCGAGATATTGACGTGTGAACTTTTCGCCGTTCTGCCTGTATAGAATAACTAGACATTTTTGAGGCGGCCAATAAATTAAATCTCCGACTTTGTAATTATCAGATACAAGTTTGCTTGCCGGTAAAGCGTCCTTCATGAAATAACACATTTCGCGCGAGTATAAATCCTGCATTGTAATTGTCATAGGCAGTCTTGAGAATAATTCACGGCTGGCCGGGTTATCTTCAAGTTTTGCGTTAAGAGTCTTCCCGTTCGCAGTGATAGTTATATTCATTTCTTGAGCGTAAAGAGTCCCCGACATGGCAAGAAAAATTATCAGCGCACAAATTAAACTCTTCATTTAGCCCCCGCAGCCGCCTGAGCAGCCCGCACAATTTCCGCCGCAGCTTCCTGATCTCCAAGCAGCTATAACGGGCACGAAAATATTTAATATTTCAGGAACTTGATCGGCTCCAACGTCTGAAGAGTTAATTGCAAGTGCTTCCATGACTAATTCCGGAGTCTCGTAACCGTCTAAAATAGTTTGTACAATATCGCGTAAATAAATTTCTTTTTCCGGACAAACTGGAGTATCTGCCGGAGCTCTTCCCCAGTCAATTTTTGTTTCTGTAGCTGGCATTGTATAACCTCCCATAAAATTAACCCGCAGAACCCTGAATGAGTCCCGCGGGTCTTGTTTATTATTATAGCGCGTGATTATAATTTTGCTGCTATTGCCTTGATAAATTCATTAGAGTCAACAACATGAGGCACAACACCCTCACAGAGTGCTGATAAATCTTTAGTCATGACTCCGCCCTCGATTGTCTCAATAGTGGCCTTCTCAAGTTTATTTGCAAATGCAACAAGCTCATTATTTCCGTCAAGTTCGCCGCGTTTTCTTAAAGCACCGCTCCACGCAAAAATCGTAGCAACTGGGTTAGTTGATGTCATTTTGCCCTCGTCTCTATAACGGTAATAGTGCTTTGTAACTGTTCCGTGTGCTGCCTCGTACTCAAAATTGCCGTCCGGAGAAACTAATACGCTTGTCATCATAGCAAGAGACCCGAAAGCAGTAGATACCATGTCGCTCATAACGTCGCCGTCATAATTCTTGCAAGCCCAGATAAAGCCGCCTTCTGAACGCATTACACGAGCAACTGCGTCATCTATTAACGTGTAGAAATAAGTGATTCCTGCTGCGTCAAATTTCGCTTTATATTCCGTCTCAAAAATTTCTTGGAATAATAATTTGAAAGTTTGATCATATTGCTTTGAGATCGTATCTTTTGACGAGAACCAGAGATCTTCTTTTGTTGAGAGTGCGTACTCAAAGCAGCTGCGGGCGAATGATTTTATTGACGTGTCTTTATTGTACATTGCCTGCAGAACTCCGGGACATTCGTAATCGTAAACGGTCTCTCTGAAAGTTGCGCCGTTCTTGCCCGTGAATAATAATTCAGCTTTGCCCGGTTCGGGGACTCTGAACTCTGTGCCGCGATAAACGTCGCCGTATGCATGTCTTGCAATAGTAATCGGTTTGTGCCAATTTTTTACGACGGGTTTAATGCACTTAGTTAAAATCGGCTTCCTGAAAACTGTACCATCAAGGACAGCTCTAATTGTGCCATTTGGACTCTTCCACATTTCGTGGAGATTATATTCTTCGACTCTCTGCTTATTCGGGGTGATAGTTGCGCATTTGACTCCGACTCTGTATTTCTTGATTGCTTCGGCGGCCTGCCATGTGATTTTGTCGCCCGTCTCGTCTCTTTTCGGCAATCCCAGATCGTAATACTCCGTGTTTAACTCTACAAACGGTGAAAGCAAATCATCTTTGATAATCTGCCATAAAACGCGGGTCATTTCGTCGCCGTCCATTTCGACAATGGGTGTTGCCATCTTGATTTTGCTCATAGAATGAATAAATCTCCCTTCATGAAAATAAAAATTTTATAATTTATTCGAGTGAGTTCCCCCCGACTCATAAAATCAGGGGGAATTGCTGCCAAATTTTTAGCGCGCCTTGTCCCTGTTGAAATTAATCAAGCAGCCTGCTTTGACTATATCGCGCTCATTTGCTGTCATGTCCTGAATATAAAGCTCGGCTTCTTTCACGCGGCCGCCTTTGATAATATATGCCTTAATGCTTGAGAGTTCGTTTTTATCGAGTGCGCTGCGAATTCCCGGGACATAAACATAATCACCGACTTCAAAATCAGGTTCGCCCTTAAGATGGAACGGAATCATGCCCCAGTTCATACAGTTAGAGCGATAACGTTTTGTAGCATACTCTTGAGTGATATTTGCGAGTGCTCCGAGAACTCTTTGACATGATGCGGCCTGCTCACGTGCTGAACCGTCGCCCGGTTTATTCGCGTAAATTGTTGAGCCGATTTCTATAGTCATAGGGTCTGCGTTTTCTTGGCCGGGAATTGCCTTAATAAGCTCGTAGACTTCTTTCAAATCTCCGTGTGCCGGGTTTATACCCTTGAGTCTCTCGTACTCAATTTTCTGTACTTCTTTTGCTTTGCCGACATATTGCGGATCTCTGCGTGAGAGTGTGAATTCTGCCAGCCCTAAAGGAATCGACCTGAACGAAGAAGTTTCGCCCGACGGTATAAGCTCGTCAGTTGTAGTAACTTCATCAAGAATCTTAGAGACAACCCGCAATAAAATATTTTCTGCGAGTGCTTCCTGCTCCGGCCAGTCTTTAATATTCGGTCCGAATCTAATCGGCGACTCAAGATTTGCCTTACCGAATCCCCAGTAGACTCGCGATTTATAGGCCTTGTCGTCATAGTGATATGCGGGAATATCGCCCCAGCAGTCAAGATCTTCTGCGCTTGTGAGTTTGCCTCCGTTTGCTGCAGTTGCTGCGATTGAACGTGCATCCATGAGTGCCACCGCTGACATTTGACCGTTGCCCGGCTTTGATCCTTCTCTGTTAGGGAAGTTACGAGTCGTGTGTCTGATTGAGAATGCATTATTTGCCGGAGTATCGCCAGCCCCGAAACACGGCCCGCAAAATGCCGTCCTGATTACTGCGCCCGCGTCCATTAAGTCAGCTAAGAATCCTTTACGGTCTAAATCAATAAATACCGGTTGACTTGACGGATATACGCTCAAATAAAACTCATCAAAGCCGCATGACTTGCCCTTGAGTGCGTGTGCTGCCTCGACAACGTTTGTATAATTTCCGCCTGCACAGCCTCCGATTACTCCCTGCTGTACCATTAATTTGCCGTCGCTCGTGATTTTGTCCATAAGCGTGAAGGTTGCCCGGCCTCCTGCTACTTTTTCGGCTCTCTTCTCAGTGTCAGCAAGAATATCTTTCATATTTGCGTAAAAATCTGAAATCGTATAAGCATTTGACGGATGGAACGGGAGCGCGATCATCGGCTTAATTGTCGATAAATCAATTTCAACGCAGCCGTCATAATATGCAACGTCGGCAGGATTCAATTCGCGATAATCAATTTCTCGGCCGTGTTCTGCTAAATATGCCTTAGTGTCTGAGTCAGTTCTCCATACTGAAGACAAGCAAGTAGTCTCAGTTGTCATTACGTCGACTCCATTTCTATAATCCGTAGTCATTGTAGAGACACCGGGCCCGACAAATTCCATGACTTTATTTTTGACGTAACCTTTTTCGAAAACTGCTTTAACGATTGCAAGTGCTATATCATGAGGTCCGACATATGGAGCTGGTTTGCCGGTTAAATAAATCGCAACGATTCCGGGATAAGCTACATCATATGTGTCCTGTAAAAGCTGCTTAACGAGTTCGCCGCCGCCCTCTCCGATTGCCATAGTTCCTAATGCGCCGTATCTAGTGTGAGAGTCTGAGCCTAGAATCATTTTGCCGCAGCCCGCAAACATTTCACGCATAAACTGATGGATTACTGCAATATGCGGAGGGACATAGATTCCGCCGTATTTTTTCGCCGCACTGAGTCCGAAATAATGATCATCATCGTTAATAGTTCCGCCCACTGCACATAAAGAATTATGGCAATTCGTCATTACATACGGGAGCGGAAATTTTTTCATTCCTGAGGCTCTAGCAGTCTGAATTATGCCTACAAACGTAATATCATGTGAGGCCATAGAGTCAAATTTAATGCGCAAGTGATCCATGTCATTCGAAGTATTATGCGACTTCATGATTCCATAAGCGATAGTGCCCTTTTTAGCGTCTGCCTTGTTATATTTTCCGTCGGCTTGGCTTTCAGGGACTATCTGATTTCCATTGATGAGATAAATTCCTTCATCGTAGAGTTTAATCATTGTGATAATATACCCCCTCGAATAAAATTTTTTTGTGAATATTTAGAATTTGTTAAGAATGATTATATCAGCAAAACGAAAATAAATGCTACGTGTAATTGTTGAAATTTTTAGCTATTTATTTCAGCACTGACTCAACAAATTTATCAAATGCCGCGAGTCCTTCAGGTGTACGCTTATAAACTCCGCTGTCAGTCAAAACCTGTGCGAAAACATGCCCGACTTCATTACGCAGCATATTTCTTATTTCTGACTCGCCAGTCAAGCCCTGATATTTACTGCGCAAAAATTTATACCATTTTCCGTGTAATTCAAGCTCGGACGGCAAATTTTCTTTATTTGAGAGCCATGACTCACAAATTTTCTCAAGCGAATTCTTTAATCTTGCAGGTAACACAGCGAGTCCCATGACTTCAATCAAGCCGATATTTTCTTTCTTAATGTGATGGACTTCTGCATGAGGGTGAAAGATTCCCAGCGGGTGTTCATTACTCGTGCGATTATTGCGCAGAACTAAATCAATCTGATAATTATTATTTAGCATTCTAGCAATCGGAGTTATTGTATTATGTGCCTCACCGTCAGAATAAGCAAGAATATCAACGCTTGAGTCATTCCATTCACGCCACGCCGATAAAATTTTGTCGGATAAATTTATGAGTTTTTCAGGATCTTGAGACTCGAGTCTTATTGCTGACATGGGCCACTTGATTCGCCCTGCTTTGACTCCTGAATATGAATCAGGTAATTTATACTCGTGTTCAATCTCGGCATTATTCATAGCAAAAATATACCGCCCGCCCTGATAATGATCATGCGACAAGATTGAGCCTCCCACTATGGGCAGATCTGCATTTGAGCCGACAAAATAATGCGGAAATTTCTCAACAAATGCCAGCAAATTCTCAAAAGTTTCGCGATTTATCAACATGGGAACGTGTTTCTCGTCAAGCACTATGCAGTGTTCATTATAATAACTATACGGCGAATACTGGAAATACCAATCACGCGAGCCGAGTTTTACAGGAATAAGCCTTATATTTTGCCGCGCCGGGTGTCCGTGATGACCGTAAAAGCCTTCATTTTCTCGGCATAATAAACACTTAGGATAGCCCGATGATTTTATAGCCCGTGCCTTTGCTATATCGCGGGGATCTTTTTCTGGTTTTGACATGTTGATTGTTATATCTAGTTCGCCGTAATCTGTTAAAGTTTTCCAGCAAATATTTTTAGCTGTTCGTTCTGAGCGTATATAATTCGAGTTTATGCCGAGTTTATAAAAATAGTCAGTTGCTTTAACAGGGGACAATTTATATAACGAGTCAAATTTTGCTATAACATCAGACGGACGGGGAGTCAAGACTCCCATTAATTTTGTGTCAAGTAAATCACGCTCTGTCTCTGTATTCTCGATTAAATTATTATCTGCTGCCCAGTCTAAAATTTTCGCTAAAATCGAGTCCGGTGATGTCTTATCAGCTAATTCACTTGATAAATTTTTCTCGAACTCAAACGAATTCAGGCCAAGCACCCCGATTAAAGAATTAGCAGCCCAGACTCTATCTTCAGGTGAGATTAATTCATGATGTAAAGCAAAGCTAATTAAATTATTCAGCTCGTGATTAATCATTAATAAATTACTCCTTCCATGAAAATTTTAGAGACAAAATCGCCCATGTGTCTTTATTTGCGAACTTGTAGGGCTTTGCAGTCGCTGTAAAAGCTGCCGGCCTGATTGATGGGTTGTCAGAGTGATAAATTTCGCCGGTCATTGTTATAATTTTGCTCTGTCTTGATACTTTCTGAACTTCAGCATATAAAAGTGTGTCGCTCTGAAAAGTTGCCGGGTTGAAGTGATAATTTTTGCCGTCAAAATGAGCTTGTTCTGGTTCGTCCGCTGGGTCGCCGTCGTCTGCTCCTTCAGGTAAAACGCCTAATATACTCGCATGTTTCACGGGTAAATCAAAAAATTTTTTGACTGACTCAGCTACAAATTTCGAGTCTATTATTTTCGGGCCGTATTCACATTTTTTGTCAGGACAATTTTTTATGCGTGTCTTGCTGTTGTTTATGATATTATGAGCGATCCCGAAAAATATTAATCCCTCATTCTCTGAAGGACTCCCTAAATGAGTAATGCCTTCATTTCCGCCGCGCTGTACGTCGAAATCGTAAAAATTTGCTTCCGTGAAGTTGCTGATAAATGTACTCATGCGCTTGAGTTCGTTGTTTTCTTTACTGGCTCCCATAGTGAAGAGTAAAATTATTACAAGAATTATGCTTATAAAAAATTTGCGTCTCATCGTGATTCCTCCTGAAAAATTTATTAATATTTTCTAAGAATTATAGCAACATAGATATATTTATTTAGTGTAGAATACATGAAAATATTTTAGTGATTCAGCCGCAAAAATTATGCAGAAATTGAAGTATTTTACTAATACATTTACTAATACAAAAATATTAATTTTTCACAGTTATATCAAGAACTAACAGAGCTAAAAAATTTCGTTATATGCATAAAAAAGTTTTATAATTTCACGCAAAAAATTTCGCAATTATTTCGAATGAATCACGTCAAAAAATTTTCACGAATCAACGGGACTTGCTATAAAAAATTTCTCGTAAATCTTCACGAACTCACGCAAAAAATTTTTCGCAATATATTCAAATCACTATGATATTATTTACGCAATAAAATTTATAAACGAGGGCAGCAATTTTTATGCAAAATCTTTCTGAATGGGTAAACGAAAATTTTATAAATTCCTATCATTCGCCGGACTTGACTGTAATATTTCCGTCGAGAGAGATATATTTTTCTCCTGAACTCATGCAAGTTATGCGGCTTAATAATAATACTTGCCCGAAAACTTTAGATCAATGGCTCGAACTTTGCCACCCTCAAGATCACGCTAAGATCTCAAAATTTGAGAAATTTATTAACGGCCATGAAAATTTTTTATCGCTCACAAGAAAATTATACTGCGGGGACGGTTTTTATCGTGATTTCAGATTAGACGCGTTTATTCAGAGAGATTCAAATTATAGACCTGTAAAATTATTCGGGCGTGAGACTCTTGCGTTAAGTGCTTGGCTTGAGAACTCTTCAGAGGGGGATAAGATTCAATGCATTGACGATAACGGCAGAGTCAGGATTCTTGAATCAGTCAGAATTCAGGGAGTCATGACTCTAAATGATATTAGCGCAATTGAAGATTTAGAACAGGAAAATATGAGGCTCAGGCGGGAAATTCAGCGGCGAATCTTTTCGAGGAGTCCGTCTTTATTGCAGCTTTCAAGCATGGGAGCAAATGAGACTCTTTTACGGGCTGAACTCGAAGAAAATATTAATGCTGCTCTTAATGTCTTAACGGGTAACAGTCAATTAATTGCGCTCAGGCGTTCACTAAATGAGACAAATTTAACGATCGGGATAACTGGACTCACAAGCAGCGGGAAGTCTACTTTTATGAATGCTTTACTAGGCGAAAAATTAATCCCTGAACAGACAAGGGCAACGACAAATATTCCCATTATATGCCGGGAAGGAGAAGTCAGGAGCGCAAAAATTTTTTATCAGGACGGCAGAGTCGAAAATATACAAAGCTCAAAATTAACTCCGTCTTACATGCGAAATATAGCGAGCGAAAATTTTAATCCTTCAAACCGTGCAGGTATAGCAAGAATCGAAATAATTATGCCGGGAGCTTTAATTCCTGAAGGGCTGTGCTTTATTGATACTCCGGGATTTGACGCTCTTGCAAGTTCAGGAGGGGCAGCACTTAGAAATATTTTGCCGGAATTGGACATTATTATTTACGTTACTCCCATAAGATCAAGACTCAAGGCTTCAGACTATGAATTTTTGCGGAATATTATGAGTTTGAATCACGAAATTATATTTATATTATCGCAAATAGATTTAGAACGCCCAGACTCAGAGGCCGGACGAATAATAAAATCTGCTCATGATAAAATTATTGCTGATATTAAAGCGATTCAGTCAGACATGAAAAATTTTGCGGGTATTAATTGCGATGTCGTACCAGTCTCGGCAAAAATTGCGCTTGAAAAATTTTACGATAAACGCTCCCCCGAATGGCTCGACTCAAATATTGAAGGAGTTGTAAATTATCTCGCTCCATTAAGAAAGAATGCTTTTTCACGAGCCCTATTTTTACGCACTGAACGGACTCAGAAAATTATAAACTTTGCACTTGAGAATAATAATTTAACAGGGTCATCAAAATGGAGATTGCAAGACATAAGCGAGAACTTGCAAAAAATTTTATTATCACGCAAAAATTTACCCGAAATCACACAAATTTATTCGATCAGCGAGGGAGCATTTACAGACAATAAGCCCGTGAGTCTGCTTAACTCGCTAATAACTTCAATGCGTGAACGTGAATTCAGAGAAAAATTTTTCTCGCTTAAAGCAATAAAATATAAGAAATCTCATAAAATTATTTTACTCGGAGCAGATAGAGATCAAAGCCTGAAACTTTTTGCACGTCTAGCACATAATTTAATATATGAAAATTTGCCGGAGGGTGAAATCTCTTCAAGTGAGTGGCTTTATTCAGGTCATAATCCACCGTTTGAGAGTATTTTACTGCCTTCTATAGGAGTCAACGAAAATATTTTAATTGCACCGTCTAATTCAAGAATGAAATTTATTCCTGACTGGCACAAAATTTTCCGCGAATATGTACCAGTTATAAGCATTGATTTAGCTCGGCTTGATTCGGGATTATCAGATTTAGCGTATTCGCCTTATATAACGGGTCTTGCTTTGTCAAAATGGGTGCTAGTTTTCGGGAATGCCGGACTCTTTGATACGCGTCAAACTGATTTAATTTCAGAAGTCCCCGAACGAGTTAATGAATTTGTCGAGCTTAACGGCTTAAAGAGTCCTGACTGGTTCATATTCGAGAATTATAAAATTTTCCAGATTTAATATTAATTATTTAATGAGTCGCGATAAAATTATCAATTAATTTTCTTGCGATGCTGGCTTTATCGGGAATGTTCATTTTATTAATTTCGTCGCAAGTGTAAAAGCCTGCTGACTCAATTTCTGAGCCGTCGGGGTGTAATTTGCCTGATTTATATTCAGCAGTGAATCCCAGCATTAAAGAATTCGGAAACGGCCAAGTCTGTGAGCCAAAATATTTTATATTGCATACTTCAATCCCGACTTCTTCGCGAATCTCACGCATTACTGTATTCTCAAGGGACTCGCCGGGCTCAACAAATCCCGCAATTATGCTAACTCTATCACTTGGCCACGCTTTATTATGAGCTAGCAATAATTTATTCTCACATTCAACAGCTACTATTACGGCCGGAGATTGAGGCGCATAGAAGACTCTTTTACATGACGGGCAGACTCGTCCGAAATCGTTATTACTGGGCATTAATTTATCTCCGCAGAATGAGCAGATTTTTACGTTCCTGTACCAGTTCGCAAATTCCCACGCACCTGAAGCACGAGTAAAAGCCTCTAAGCCTCCTAAATGATATAATTCACGAAGATTTATAAATTTTTCGTTGTCAAATAAATTTATCGAGTCAACGTCAAGCCACTTAGTTAAAACTTGCCAGCAATCCGGAAATTTTCGCGAGTCGTTCACAATCTCAACGCCCGAATGTGAATTTATATAATCATTATCAAAGTCGTAATTATTGCCGTTCACTAAAATTTTTTCTCTGTTAAATACTAACATGATTTATAGCTCCTTTTGTGCTAGTTATAGCATAATATACAACAAATTTATATATTGCGTGATTCTTAACGAGTCGCCCGTATTCATTAAATTAGTTGCTCGTAATATCGAGTAATCCCCGTCCGCCTAAAAAATTTATTCCCAGCTAATAACTTTTACAGCTGCACATTGATTTAATTAGTCGCTCGTTATGTTGCGTAATTCCTGCCCACTCAACAAAATTTTATTCCCAACTAATAACCGTTATCGCAAAATAATAAATTTAATGAGTCCCCGCCGCCTACCTGATTCCTCCCACCCGCCCGCCCGATAACGAGATTCCCCCGCACATGAAAAAATATTATGCGTTCTTGCTATAATAAATAAAATTTTTCTGTCAGGTGATGAGTAAATGCAAACGTTAAATACTTCCGGTAAATCGGGCTTAGAAGCTGTAGAAATTGTGAAGGCTGCTATAAATGAGAATGCAAACGAGAACGAGCTGAAAATTTTAATTGACGGCCCCGCTCAATCTGATAAACTCATGAGATTTTTAGAGAATGAAGGCGACTTTAACAGCGTAACTCTTGAAGACGATGAGGGAACTCTATATATTATTGCGTCAGGCCGGCAAATAGAGCAGCAAGAAAACGAATCCGGAAAAATTTTACTGGCTCCCATTGAAGCGAGTCAAGAATTACAAGAATTACCAGCTCCGGAAATTCACGAATCACAAGAAATACAACCCGTGCAGGAATTAACACAGCAAAAAAATATAAGTCTCACAAAAAATGTAGTGATTCAGGACTCACTAGCGATAATTTTATCGTATGAAAACAAGAAATATAGAGCTGCTTTTATGCAGAAATTTATTCACGCCCTGACTCAAGCAAAAATTAAGCCTTCAATCATTGCATTACTCGATAACGCCGTAAATTTAGCTGTCTATAACTCTAAAACTTGTAAAGACCTGAAAATTTTAGAATCAAGCGGCGTAAACGTGTTAATCTCTGACTCTTGCGCTGATAGACTCGGAGTTAGTGAGGCACTCGGTGCGGGCTTATTAACTGACATGAGCGAAATTCTTGAGAAAATTTTTTCATGCGAGAAATTATTAAGTCTATAGGAGGGGGATTTTTTCATGGAAATATTTTTATTGCTAATTGCGTTAATATTTATCTCGTCAAAATGCTTTGCTTCTCAAAACTGGGAATCAAGCGCAGATAATCCCGTAATGTCTGATAATCTTCAATATCATATACACTGTAAAGACGGCGATATAAATAAATATGTCTTACTGCCCGGAGATCCTGCACGAACTGATTTAATAGCTCAAGAATGGGACGAGTCAAAATTTATAGCTAATAACCGCGAATATAAAACTTTCAGCGGCAAAATCTCAAATATTCCCGTGAGTACCTGCTCAACTGGTATAGGCGGCTCATCTGCTGCAATTGCCATTGAAGAACTTGCTAACTTGGGCGCGAATACTTTTATACGTATAGGGACATGCGGGGCGATTAATCCTGAAATTAACTGCGGGGATATTATAATCTGTTCGGGAGCTGTCAGACATGACGGAACAAGCACAAATTATGTCGAGTCTTCTTATCCGGCAATGGCTCATCATGAAATTATTTTAGCTTTAATCGAGGCATGTGAGAGGCTCGGCAAAAAATATCATGTCGGAATTTCTTGTTCTACTGCGTCATTTCACGCGGGGCAGGCTCGGCCGGGATTCAAAAATTTTTCGCAGTCATTTCACCGTGAAAGAATAAAAGATTTACAGGATTCACGGGTCTTAAATTTTGAGATGGAAGCGGCTACTATTTTTACACTTGCTAATTTATACGGACTAAGGGCGGGGGCGGTCTTTGCTGTAGTTGCTGACAGGAATAAAAATAAGTTCGTTTATTCAGGCATTGAAGACAGTATTATAATTGCAAATGAAGCTGTAAAAATTTTAGCAGACTGGGATAATTTAAAAGGTGAACGCAAATATTTTTATCCCGGACTGTTAGTAAATCAGGAGGCTAAATAAATGGCATATAAACTCGGTAATGTATTAATTTCGCGCGAAAAAATTTCAGGACGAATTAAGGAACTCGCCGAACAGATCGCAAAAGATTATGAGAAAGATAACAGCGTAGTTTTTGTAGGAATTCTCACGGGAGCAGCAATATTTTTAACGGACTTAATGCGAGAAATGCCCGAAAATATGGACGTTAG
This sequence comes from Synergistaceae bacterium, assembly GCA_017444345.1. Classification (NCBI taxonomy): domain Bacteria; kingdom Thermotogati; phylum Synergistota; class Synergistia; order Synergistales; family Synergistaceae; species Synergistaceae bacterium. The sequence continues at coordinate 45,745 of JAFSWW010000086.1, forward strand.
AATGGATTTCATGTCCGTTGCATCATATGGAGACAGCACAACAAGCTCCGGAGTTGTTAGAATCTATCACGATTTAAAGAAAAGTATCGAGGGCAAAAATGTTATAGTCGTTGAAGATATTATTGACACGGGATTAACTTTATCGCATTTACTTGACATTCTCAGGGCTAGAAATCCTAAGAGCTTGAAAGTTTGTGTGTTACTCGATAAATACGAACGCCGTAAAACTGAAGTAAAAGTCGATTACTGCGGATTCACGATTCCCGATGAGTTTGTTGTCGGTTATGGACTCGATTATGCTAGCAAGTGGCGGCACCTGAAGGACATTAAAAGCGTAGTAGATGAATAATTATAAAGCGGTCTTCTTGAGAGATTAATTTTTCAGTGAGACTGCAAATTTTATTAATACAAGTTAAATTTATTTGTTAAACATTCAAGCCCGTTAAATTAAATTAATTGACAACGTGATAATCACAAAGTTATAATAAATCCCGTCAATCATTTCTTCTTATGCATTATTGATGTGGAGACGTGGCCGAGTGGTCGAAGGCGGTTGACTCGAAATCAACTGAGCGGCTTGCCGTTCCTAGAGTTCGAATCTCTACGTCTCCGCCATTTTTTTATTATATTTATGAAAGCAGGTTAATCAGAACGTCATGAAAATTCTTGTAATCAATTGCGGCAGTTCGTCACTCAAGTATCAACTATTTGACATGGAAAATGAGTCAGTCTCGGCAAAAGGTCTTGTCGATAGAATAGCAATAGACGGCTCTAATATCACTCACAGGAAAACAGGAGCAGACCCCTTCAAAATCGAGACTCCCATCAAAGATCATAAAGCAGCAATGAATCTCGTACTTGAGGCATTACTTGATAAAGATCACGGCGTTCTTAAATCTCTTGATGAAATTTCTGCGGCTGGTCATCGTATAGTTTCCGGCGGTGATTACTTCAAAGAGGCAGTACTCGTTAATGCTGAAGTCATGGACGCATTGAAAAAATGTATTCCCCTCGCGCCTTTACATAATCCCGGCCATATAATGGGAATTGAAGCGATTCAGCACGCCCTCCCGAAATTGCCGAATGTCGTAGTGTTCGATACAGCTTTTCACCAGACTATGCCCGATTATGCTTATATGTATGGCTTGCCCTATGAATTTTACGAGACTCACAGAGTCAGACGCTACGGAGCACACGGAACGAGTCATCATTTTGTCGCGCTTAGGACGGCTGAAATTCTCGGCAAAGATCTGAAAGATTTAAAAATGGTAACTTGTCATTTAGGTAATGGGAGCTCAATTAGTGCCGTCAAAAATGGGAAGTGTATAGATACTTCAATGGGATTAACGCCCCTTGCTGGAGTCTTAATGGGAACTAGAACCGGCGACATGGATCCCGCTTGTGTGCCTTTCGTTCAGAACATCACGAAATATTCAGCCGACGAAATGAATAATTTCATGAACAAGAAGAGCGGATTATTAGGAATTTCCGGAGTCAGCAGTGATTTACGTGACGTGGAAGACGCAGCAAATAAAGGCAATGAGCGCGCAAAACTTGCTATAAACATGCTCGAATACGGCATAAAGAAATATATCGGAGCTTATACGGTCGCTATGGAAGGTCTTGACGTGTTAGTTTTTACGGCAGGTATAGGCGAGAACAGCGCGGCAACTCGTGAGGCAGTCTGCAAAGGTCTTGAATTCATGGGCGTAAAAATTGACCCCGCAAAAAATAATATCCGCGGAAAAGAGGCTATCGTAAGCACTGATGACTCAAAAGTTAAAGTCTTAGTCGTTCCTACAAATGAAGAATTAATGATAGCACGCGAAACAAAGAGAGTAGCTTTTGAATAAATTATTTAGTGATTCACAGAAAGCAATAATAAATCTTCCTGCAAGAAATGATAACGAGACAGAAAATAATTTCTCGTTTGACTTTCCTGCGGGGAGTCTTGATATTTCGAGACAGGAATTTATATTCCCGTCGGGCTTGCATGTTGACTCGTGCGTTAAATGGCTTGAGGAGTCTTTATTGCTCGTAAAAATTGCTGTTTCCTGCGAGATTCAATCAGAGTGCGCCCGCTGTCTTAAACCTGTTAATCTTGAAATATCCGGCGATTTAATGTATCTTTATTATTCGCATGGTAATACGGCCTTCGATGAGTTCGGCGATTCTTATGATGAATATATGCCCGTTGAAGTAGAATATTTTGCGCGGGTTCTTGATATAATGCCGCAGATTAGAGAGAGCGTTTATACATTGCTTCCGACTAAGATTTTATGTAAAGAAGACTGCGCGGGGTTGTGTCCTGAATGCGGAGCGGATTTGAATCTAGGCAAATGTTCATGTGTAAAGCAAATTGCAGATCCAAGGCTCGAATCATTGCGAAATTTTGTCATTGAATGAGTATAATATAATATAGTAAGTGAAATTTTATAGGGGGATTTATTAACATGGCAACACCCAAAAGGAAAACATCTCATGCCCGAACATCCCAGAGAAAAGCAAACTGGCTCGGAGCATTGAGCGCACCAGTAACAATTAATTGTCCTCATTGCGGTGAGGTAACGCTAGCACATCATGCCTGCCCTTCATGCGGTTATTATCGCGGCCGCCAAGTAGTGAAGGTTAAGACAGAAGCAGCAGCAAGTTAATTAGTTATAAGTCAGGAGAATACGAAAATTTTAGAAATAGGCCGGAGGTGTGTATAAATGCATGTCTCCGGCTTTATTAAGAGGGATAATATAATGAACGAAGAAAAATTTTATTTCCAGTCAGAGACAGCCGGCTTGCTAAAGATGATGATTAACTCTGTTTACTCGAACAGGGATATATTTTTGCGCGAGTTAATATCAAATGCCTCTGATGCTTTAGACAAAAGACGTATAGAATGCTTGAAGAATTCAGAACTAGCCGAGAATGAGAAGCCGGAAATAATAATAGACTCTGACAAGGACAAGAAAATTTTATCAGTCAGCGATAACGGAATAGGCATGTCAAAAGATGATTTGATTCAATTTTTGGGGACTCTTGCGAAATCAGGCACCCGGGAATTTCTTCAGTCAGTAGAGAGCGAGAAGGCAAAGCAGGAATTAATCGGGCAGTTCGGAGTCGGCTTTTACTCGGTATTCATGGCCACTGAAAAAGTAGAAGTAATTTCGCGTAAACTCGGCAGCAATGAGACCTATAAATTTATGTCGGACGGCGGCGGATCTTATACGATTTCACAGGAAGAACAGCGCAAGGAATGCGGCACAACTGTAATACTTCACTTGAAAGAGTCTGACCCAGAGTCAAAAAATTATGCCGATGAGTGGACTATACGCGGAATTATCGAGAAATATTCGGATTTTATTGCTTGGCCGATATTGTATAAAGATAAAATTATTAACTCGCAGAAAGCAATTTGGCAGCGTCCTGAAAGCGAAATTACAGAAGACGAGTATAAAGAATTCTACAAGCATTTGACTCACGACTGGCAGGACCCGTTAATGCACATAAAGATAAACGCGGAAGGATCTACAAATTTCAAGGGATTATTATTTGTGCCGTCAATAGCTCCGTATGATTTATTCATGAATCCCAAGTCCGGCGGCATAAGTTTATATATTAATCGAGTCTTTATCATGAATGACTGTAAAGATTTAATACCGGCCTATTTACGCTTTATTCGCGGAGTAATTGACTCTGAAGACTTGCCCCTGAATATTTCACGAGAGATTTTGCAGGAAGAGCCTATTATTAAAGTAATCAGACGCAGCACTCAACGGAAAATTTTTAACGAGTTCAAAAAATTATTGGACTCAGACCGCGAAAAATTTATAAAACTTTGGACGATATTCGGCAAAATTATGAAAGAGGGCATTATTCAAGACAGGGAACACGCGAAAAATATTTTTGACATTGCCCTGTTCAGGACGACTAATAATGACGAGTGGACGACTATTTCAGAGTATGAGTCGCGCATGAAAGACGGCCAAGCGGGAATTTATTGTCTTGCTGGGAGTGATAATTTAGCAGCCTTGAAAGCCTCACCGAAATTAGAGCCGTATTTAAGCAAGGGCTATGAAGTTCTCTTAATGACGGATCCCGTTGACGAGGTTATTTTGCAGGACGCTAATTTTATAATGCCCGCCGAGTCAGTGAAATTATTAAATATCGCGCTCGATTCCGTGAGTCCCCTGACTGAAGACGAAAAGAAAGCCAATGACGAAAAAATAAAATCTCTTGAGTCAGAATTTGCACCGTTAAAGAAAATCGCGCTTGAATTATTCCCGGATAAACTTGAGGACGTTCGGCCATCTTTGAGTCTCACAAATTCGCCGGCAGTATTAATAAATTCACCGAACGGTCTTTCTATACAATTTGAGAATTTATTACGTTCAGCAGGCCAGACTCCTCCGATTCAGAAAAGAATATTAGAATTAAACCCGAATCACCCGCTGATAAAAAATTTACTCGCAATTAGCAGCGATAATAAACGAGTCTCGGATATGCTGAAAATTTTATATGATAATTCTTTGATTCTTGAGGGAGTTCAACCGGATAATCCAGCAGATTATATTAAACAAGTCGAAAACTTGATGACACTCGCGACTGATAAGAGATAAGACGGGGGACTAAATGCCATTCTTAAAAGTTTTGCCAGAAAAAGAAGAAGAGCCAGTAAAATTTATAGAAGTCTCGCCAGTTTATGAGCCTGTTATTGACTCTGTGCAAGAAAACGAGACTATAACGCAGCCGAACGAGTCAGACTCAACACAAGACACCCCGCCCGCGCCTGTTGATGATATTGATATTATTGACGAGACTATAACGCAGCCCGCCACCGAGCCGACTCAAGAATCGCCAGTAACTGAGCCAGAGTCGATAACACCGCAGGAAAAATCACCGGACGACTCAGAACGGCCGGAAGAATCGCCCGCACCCGTTGACGATATTATTGACGAGAAAGCACAAGAGACGACTCAAGACACCCTGCCCGAGTCCGAGCCAACGCCCGCACCCGTTAACGAGCAGACAGAACAGGAAGAAGCCGCCCCCGTTGCGTCCACGCCGCCCGAACAGACGAACGAGTCAGAGCCAACACAAGACACCCCGCCCGCGCCTGTTGATAATATTGATATTATTGACGAGACAGCCGCCGAGCCGATAACACCGCCGGAAGAGTCGCCAGAGCCAGCGCAAGACGATACACACGCACCCGTTGACGAGCCAGTAAACGAGCCGACAACGTTGCCCGATGAGCCAACACCAGCACCCGGACCCATTGAGCCCAATATTAAATATACCGGTGGAGACATAAAATATGATGTTACTTCAGGGAAGCGTTATGTTGATTTAGTATCGACTAAGACGGATTTTGACAGAATGCTTGACGAACTCGCAGCAATCAGCAAAGATATTATCGAACATGAGGCCGAGAGATTCGCGAAAAAATACACCGGAAAATTTCAGGGCGGTTTTGACAAGGCTGAGGCAGACGCAAAAAAATATGATGCATTCTTAGGCGGTTATATCACAAATGCTGCTATGCTGCTTTATGATCGCGGACATCGTGAAGTCGCTATATCAAAACTTGAAGAGACCCGCAAAGTTCTTGAAGCCCGCAAAAGACTCGAGGACGAGACAGCCGCAATTAAGACCCGTGTAGAAGAAGAGGACGCAGTTGTAGATTTGTCTGATATTCTAGGCTTATTCGGGGACGGTTAAAAAATTTATTCCCCCTCTGTGAATGAGCTGATTATTTGCAGGGGGATTTATTTATTTTTGCGTGATAGTAAATTCATGGCATTTAAATATTTTATTTGCGCTATATCATTAATATCAAGTTTTGAATCATTAAACTTTTTCTCATATCTTGACGAATCCAGAATCGGATAATCACTCCCCATTAAGAATTTATGTATAACTCCGGCTGCTTTTATCGCGTCAAAAATTTTAGCGTCATATAAATACGGCATCGCTGCAATGTCATAATAAGTATTTCGCAAAATTTTCCTAACTTCAGGCATTAACTCATAAATCCACAACCCGCCCCCGAAATGTGCAAAAATTGTCGTTATATCGGGATTATTTGCGCAGAATTTGAAAGCGTCCCGAGTGCTCGTTTTGCCCTTGCCCGCGTATTCATGCCCTACAGGTTCGGCCAAGTGCCATAATAATAAAAAATTTGCTGCCCTGACTGCATTTGTTAATCGTGAAGTCTCGTTATTATCTGAAATATTTATATTTTGTCCGTCCGGGAATAATTCGCCCGCTCCTATTAAGCCTGAATCAGCACAGCGCATTATTTCACGTTCTAAATTTTTATCGCACGGAGGCACAACACAGAATCCAGTTAATTTATCAGGAAATTTTTTAACGCAGTCAATTATATAGTCATTGCAGATTTTACACAGTCCCATATCACGAAAAGCAAACCCGAATATAATAGCATGTGTGATATTATCTCGCGTCATTCTTGATAATAAATCTTCAAGAGTCGCCCATTTATGCACGCTATTATGAGTCAGCGCGTCAAAATATGATTCATGCTCTGAAATTTTCTCGCAGTCTTTAATAATTTCCGGCGGGTAAATATGAACGTGAAAATCTATAATTTTATTATTTATCATAATATAAAAATTTTCTCCTGTTGTGCTGTTATGTAATAAATAATATTTTACACAAAATTTTTTATAAACGATTCTTTATCATGATACAAAAATTTTATCCCCGTTTTGCTTGCTGTAAATATTAAATTTTTTAGTGCCCTTTATTGCAAGAATATATAATCATGATACAAAAATTTTCGCGATTAACTTATAAAATCTCCCATTAGCTTTTAAAGGTTTTGCGGGCATACTCATTACTAAATAGGCGTGAGGGATTATCAAATTTTTTGCGTCATTATAATTATTATTATCATAATCAGGATCTGTGATTCTAATTTGCGTATAATAATCGCCGTTGTAATCAAAACTTGCGCGCGGCTTTATCTCGTTATAAAATTTTCGTTCGTGATAGATTCTCAAGTTCTCGACTTCTATAAATATCAACGAGTAATTTAATTTATATTCGTGAATCTCTTCAAGTGTTAAATACTCTCGCAAATTCCCGAATATATAATCATGAAATTCAGGCGGGTGAATCTTTATAATTTCGCTTAAATCCATTTCTCCGAGTTTCAGCCAAGCGTCATATTTAATCATAAAGTCCTCGCTGTGATTTTGCCGTGAATGTCCTATTTTGCGAGCTATTGAAATTTTTGCGGTGTCTAAGATTTTGCAAGTTCCCGGCGAATTTATGAATATTAGCTGAAAGTCTGATAATGGCTGCCCGTCTTCAAATGACACAAACCTGACCCAGCGGCCAGAATATAAATCAATACCGGCAACGCAGAACTTCCCGAACATGTTAGATTTTGCCATAATAACCGCGTCAATTTTCATGTTTTATATTATATATGAGTGAGTATAACATCAGGAAGTGCTTTATATATCATTTCAGCAAATAATCTCCTGTGGCATTTATCAGGCTTAGGTTCTGCACATAATAAACAAACTGTCTCATACAACGAGTCAAAACGTGAAATAAAATTTTTTATCGCGTCTCTTTCTTGCATTAAACTTGTATATTTCTGCTCGTATTCATGCCAAGTAATTTTTTTGCGCTTATAACTTGATAGTATTTCTTTAGTCGGCGCATATTCAGGGCAATGTTCATATTGACAGCCGCAAATTGTTTCAAGAAAATATTTTAGATCGTTTTTCTTTGAGAATCCCGCGAGCTGATTATTATTATTCAGTCTTATGTCAATTAATAATTTAATACGATAATATTTAATTCTCGTAAAAAATTGTTCGGCTGATTTTTTCGTGAATCCTATAGTGTATAGAAACATGCGCTAATAATTCTCACTCATTCAAATAAAATTTTATTCCCGTAAATTCTAATATAATGAATTCAAAATCTCAAATTAAATGATTATTTGTGAAAAATTTGCGATTATTATAGAATTAACAGACAAAAATTTATTCAGATTTTAATTTATAACAGGGAGGATATAATATAAAATGTTCAAGAAATTTGCAGTGCTTTTATTAGTGCTTATTATGTTTGGATCTGTCTGTTACGCTGAAGAAGCAGACACCCCCGACGAACCCGAAGAATTACAGACTCAGACTCAATCAGCTGACACTGACTCCGACAATTTAGCAGAACGAGAAAACGCCCTAGCTCAGAAAGAGTCAGAACTCGCTGATTTATCGGCCTCATTATCTGACAGGGAGCAGGCAATCTCTAATCAAGAAAAAGATTTGGCCGCAAAGAGTTCTACTATCACAGCAAAGTTGCGCGAGATCTCCGGGACTTCTGCTATATTAATCGGACGTGAGACTCAAGTAAACGAGCGCGAAAAAAGTTTAATGGCACGTGAAGCAGCTTTGGCACGGCGGGAAATGGTATTCGCTCAAGAAAGCCAGAAATTTACGGACTCTTCAGCAGCCCTGACAAAAAGAGAGTCAGAACTAGCCGACCGAGAAAAAGCCCTCGCAGAACGTGAAGCAGAATTAAACGCAAAAATTTCAGCCAAAGAAGCCGCCGACAAACTCACAGCCCGCGAAGAAGAATTAACAAAGCGGGAAACTGAACTTGCAAACCGTGAAGCAGCCGAGAGAAGACTCGCCGAACTTGAAGCAAAATTAACGGATCGCGAAAACGAATTAAATTCACGTGAGGAGTCATTAACAGCGCGCGAGAATTCAGCCAGTGAACAGGCTCAAAAATTAACGGCTCAGAGTGAGGCAATAGCAAAGACTGAATCAGAAATCGCTAAACGTGAGCAGGAACTATCAGCAAGAGAGTCAGACTTGGCCGCGAAAACTCAAAAACTTGCGCAGGACAGTGAAAATTTTGCAGCTCGCGAGTCAGCTCTCACAGAAAAAGAGAATCAGACAACAGTAAAAGCCGCAGAACTCGCCGAACTTGAGACTCTCATTAAAGAATTACCGGCATTTAACCCGAATCACTCAACTGAAGCGTCAGTAATATTAACTTACTCAATACCAGCCGAGAAACGCCGCGAATTAATAGCCATGCAGAGAGCAGCCTACGCAAAATATAACGCGAAAAGAATCACTAACGCGCTTGAAGACTACACAAAGGCCGTAGAAGCAGCACCCGAAGCAAATTATCTCGCAGCATACTGGGCAGGTTTATGCGCTGAAAGATTACGCAATAGACATGATGAGGCTTTGAAATGGGCAAATAAAGCACTTGAGATTAACCCGGATTACAAGCCCGCTCAAGATCTCAAAGCAAGACTCGAACGCAGAAGATAATAAAATTTTTTCGTGAACGTCCCTCCGTATATGGCGGGGGGAATATTTTTATAGAAAGGTGTAATTTCTTAGTTGGAAGATTTATATAAAATTTTGGAAGTCGATCGCAGTGCCTCACAAGATGATATAAAGAAGGCCTATCACAAACTAGTAAAGTTATATCATCCTGATTTGCACCCCGGCGATAAGGACAATGAAGAGAAATTCAAGAAAATTAACGCGGCTTATACCGTTTTGAGCGATCCCGAAAAGCGAGCACGTTATGACCAGTTCGGGACAACTAATCCAAATGCTGACCCGTTCAGCGGCATGGGAGGATTCGGCGGTGTTGATTTTGGTGATTTCTTTGACTTATTCAGCGGAGGATTCGGGGGCTTTCACTCTAGGCAGTCTTATAATCCAAATGCAGCAAGACGCGGCAATAATATAGAGATGCTTGTTAGAGTCAGTTTGCTTGAAGCCTTCACGGGAATAAAGCGAAATATTGACGTAATGAAATCTGAAACTTGCCCGAAATGTAACGGATCAGGAGCTAAACCAGGAACTAAGCCCGAAACTTGCAAAAAATGTAACGGACGCGGCCAAGTACAGCAGACTCAAAGAAGTTTTCTCGGCTCATTTACTACGATTACAACATGCCCGGATTGTCATGGAACAGGCAAAATTATTCGTGATAAGTGCGATGAGTGCGGCGGCTCCGGTCGTGTACGCAGGAAAAAGACTCTTGAAGTCAAGATTCCCGCAGGTGTTGAGCGAAATATGCGGCTCAGAATCCCCGACGCTGGCGAGGCAGGAATTAACGGCGGTGAAGCTGGCGATTTATATTTGATTATTGATGTAGAATTAGACCCGAAATTTGAGAGACAAGGCGCAGATTTACACACAAGTTTAGTGCTTACATATCCGCAGGCAGTCTTAGGCACTGAAGCGACAATAAAGACTCTTGACGGTAAGGACGCAAAAATTTCCGTACCAGCAGGCACAAATCACGGTCAAGTTCTCAAAATCAAAGGCAAGGGAATGCCCAAGATTAACACGCAGAATTTCGGGGATCTATACGCTCATGTATTTATTGACGTTCCCAGCAAATTAACTGATAAGCAGCGGGAGTTAATAAAATCTCTTGCTGATGAAATGCAGACTCCGGTCGGTAATGGAGAAAAAGGTTTCTTTGACAAATTCAAAGATTTATTCAAGTAATATTTTATAGTTTATAGTAAAGGAGAAAATTTTTAGCATGATAATTGATATTAGCGATTTAGGCTCGATAATTTCAGGAATAGGCAGCGCATTTGTCGTAATATTTATATTGTTGATCGTGCTTTCTATGGCCGTCCGTGTAGTTCCTGAATATAGAAGGCTCGTTTTATTCCGTCTTGGCCGTCTCGTTGGCAGCAGGGGGCCGGGCATCGTCTTTATTATGCCGATTCTTGACAAGGCTATTAGCGTGGACTTGAGAATATTGACTCTTGATGTTCCCGTTCAGGAAGTAATCACTAAAGATAATGTCGCTATTAAAGTCAATGCAGTAGTATATTTTAGAGTTCTTGAACCCGCAAAATCAGTCGTTGAAGTAGAAAATTATATCGTCGCAACGAGTCAATTAGCACAGACTACTTTAAGATCCGTTGTAGGCTCTGTAGAACTCGACGAAGTATTATCATCAAGAGAAAAAATTAATCAGGAATTACAAAAAATTATCGACGAACGCACAGACCCATGGGGCATTAAAGTAAGTGCCGTAGAAGTCAAAGAGTTAGAATTACCTGAGGGAATGAAACGCGCAATGGCACGGCAAGCCGAAGCAGAACGGGAACGCCGAGCAAAAATTATCGCAGCAGAAGGAGAATTACAGGCCGCCGAGAAACTTTCACAAGCTGCCCATCAAATGGAGTCATCGCCTATAACTTTGCAGTTAAGATATTTGCAGACTATTCGCGAGATTTCAGGAGAAAGAAACACTACTACATTCTTCCCGATCCCTGTAGATTTAGTGAAGCCCTTTATTGACAGATTAACAAGTCCGAGTCAAAGTCAGGAGAATAAATAATGAAATATAGATCTGCTAAAGAATTGCGCGAATTATTTATTAAATTCTGGGAAGAGAAAGGCTCTAAGCATTTGCCTAGTTTCTCGCTCGTGCCTGAAGATCCCTCGTTATTATTCACAATTGCGGGAATGGTACCGTTAAAGCCCTATTATTTAGGAATTAAGCAGCCCGAATATCCACGAGTCGTAACGAGTCAAAAATGTGTACGCACTAATGATATAGAAAACGTAGGACGAACTGCGAGGCATCACACTTTTTTTGAAATGTTAGGCAATTTCTCATGGGGGAGTTATTTCAAGCATGAGGCCATAACTTGGGCGTGGGAATTCTTGACGGAACGAATCGGGCTAAATCCTGATAGATTATATGCTACGATTTATAAAGATGATGACGAGGCTTTTAATGTCTGGCACAAAGTAGTCGGACTCCCTGAAAACAAAATTTTTAGATTCGGACAAGAAGATAATTACTGGTTCATGGGCGACACTGGCCCCTGCGGACCCTGCAGCGAAATTTATTACGATCGCGGCGAAAAATATTCATGCGGTAAGGCAACTTGCGGAGTCGGCTGTGATTGTGATAGATATATGGAAATTTGGAATCTCGTCTTTACCCAGTTTGACCGTCAAAAAGATGGGAGCTTGCCCTTACTGCCTCACAAAAATATTGATACGGGAATGGGACTCGAGCGTCTTGCTTCAGTTGTTCAGGAAGTTGACACGGATTATGAGACAGATTTATTTACTCCGCTGATTAATTACACTTGCAAACGAGCAGGCATTAAATACGGCGACAACGAATTTAACGACATGGCCGCGCGTGTAATTTCTGATCATGTAAGAAGTGTTGCGTTTATGCTTGCTGACGGTGTACTGCCTTCAAATGACGGGCCGGGCTATGTTTTGCGGAGACTCTTGCGTCGTGCTGTGAGATTCGGAAAATTATTAAATTTTGACGGGCTATTTATTTGTGAGTACTTGCCGATTTTAATAGAAATTATGGGCGATCCCTATAAAGAATTAATCACGCAGCGACCAGTAATCGAGCAGATTATTAATCTTGAAGAAGAGAAATTTAATAAAACTTTGAGGCAGGGCACAGAATTATTTGACTCTGTTATTGCAGGCTTAAAGGCTCAAGCTCAAAACGAGATACCCGGACAAGTTATATTTACTCTTTATGACACTTACGGATTCCCCCCTGAATTAACGCGAGAAATGGCAGGCGAACAGGGATTCACACTCGATGAAGAAGGCTTTAAATCAGCCATGAACGAGCAGAGAGAACGCGCAAGGGCATCAAGCAAACAGAAAAAAAGTGCGTTATCAGGCGACATTTACACGGAAATAGAGAACGAGTCAGGAGCTACAATTTTTACGGGCTATGAAAGAGTTTCAGACACTGCGAAAATTTTAGCGTTAATTACTCCTGAAGGACGAGTCGACAGCGTGAAATCTCCCGGAGAATTTGAAATCGTCTTAGATACGACTCCATTTTATGCGGAACGGGGCGGAGAAGTCGGCGATACTGGCGAAATCAAAACGGGGTCAAGCACTCTGAAAGTTTTAAACACTGTGCCGCACGGGAAAATTATAGTTCATTCTGTTAGACTCGAGTCAGAAGGCAAAATTAATTCAGGCGATGAGGCTTTATGCTTTGTCGATGATAAAAGAAGGCAGGCAATCAGACGCAATCACACGGCGACTCATTTACTTCATGAGGCTTTAGCGCAGGTTCTCGGCCGTCATGTCAGGCAGGCGGGTTCACTCGTAAATGATTATTTCTTGAGATTTGATTTTACTCATCATTCGCCAGTTACTGAAGCTGAAATTATCGAGACCGAGAAAATTATCAATCAGCAAATTTTGAATAATATCGAGCTTGATATTTCCGAACACACAAAAGAAGAGGCTCAATCACTCGGAGCAAAGGCACTCTTTGAGGAAAAATACGGCGATATAGTAAGAATCGTAAATGTTCCGGGATTCTCTATGGAATTATGCGGGGGCTTGCATGTCAAACGCACCGGCGATATAGGGAGCTTCAAAATTTTACGTGAAGAAAGTATAGGCTCAGGAACGAGACGAATTTTAGCGGCAACCGGAATGAATGTATTAGCACTCATGCAAAAATTATTTGCTTTGAGAAATTCATTAACGGCTTTATTATCAACTGATGAAGATAATCTAAACGAGAAGGCGCGCGCACTTGTTGACGATTTAAAGACTATGAGGAGTCAGATTCAGGCCGCAAAATTACGTGAATTGCTTGACAACTCCGAAAAATTTTTAGAACGTGAAGAGATCAACGGGATATTATTGCAAATCGGGCGATTCCCTGATATTCAAGCGAACATGTTACGAGACATAGGCGACAAGGCACGTGCAAGACCTGAAGCAAATATAGTGATTCTTGCGTCAATTAACACACAAGATAATTCTTGCCAAATTGTAGCAATGGCCAACGATGAGGCAGTTAATAAAGGCATAAACGCGGGCGAACTCGTAAAAGAGGCTTGTATAATTCTAGGCGGTAAGGGCGGGGGAAGAAAGAATCTCGCTCAAGGGGGCGGCAAAGAAGGCTCAAAACTTGAGGCGGCTTTAAAGCGTGTTCGTGAAATAATTGCTAATAAATAATTAAATTAAATTTAAATAAGGAGATTTGCATTTATGCAGCATGGCATAATAATAAAGATTGCTTCAGGCCGGGAGGTCTGGAGCAAGTAAGGATTTCAGCACCTCCCAAGAGAATAAGAGAATAAAATTTTAATCTTTTAGGAGGTCTAATAAATTGAACAGAGTAAACAAGAGGCATTCTCTTGAAAAAGGATATTACAAGACTCACCCGTGCAATGAGGGCTTTACGTGTAAATTTTGCGGTTGGAAAGTTAATCCGCCTTTATTCGGTGAAAATCATCGCAATCACTGTAATAACTGCCTCACAAGTCTTCATTTGGATAATGAGCCGGGGGACCGCGAGTCAGATTGCGGGGGCATTATGGAACCTATAGGCGTGTGGGTCAGGAAAAACGGAGAATGGGCAATAATTCACCGTTGTAAAATTTGCGGACATTTGAGCGTCAATCACGTTGCGCCCGATGATAACCCCGTAAAATTAATCTCTATTGCAATGAAACCTATCGCCTGCCCTCCGTTCCCAGTTGAAAGAATGCAGGAATTTGAGGAGATTTTGAAAATTTGAGCAGAGTTTTAGCACTTGACATCGGGACAGTTAGAATCGGTGCGGCAATTTCTGATCCTTCACGAATAATCGCGCAGGGACTCGGAGTCTGGCAAATTGATACGTGGCGTGAAGAGTTTGACTCGTGCATTAAAAAATTTGATCCTGCTGTAATAGTTCTCGGACTCCCAGTAAGAACCGACGGCAAAAAAAGCGACGCAGCAGAAAGAGTCATAAATATTTTAGACTCGCTAAAATCTGAATATCCCGATATAATTTTTACGACATGGGACGAGAGATTTACGACTGTTATAGCACAAAAAATGTTAATCGAGGCCGATATTTCACGAAAACAGCGGCGCAAAACTGTAGACAAAGTTGCTGCGGTGTTGATTCTTGAAAGCTGGCTCGAAGCTAATAAATAATTTAATGTCCCCTTGACAACGAGGGGGCTTTTTTAGGAGGGCTAATAACTTGAAAAAATTAATGATACTCGGAGGATCGCGCTATATTATTCCGGTTATAGAGACGGCCAAGAAACTGGGTTTATACGTGATTACATGCGACTATTTGCCTAATAATGACGCTCATAAATATTCAGATGAATACTGCAATGTCAGTGTCATAGATAAGGACGCTGTTCTCAAGGCAGCAGCTGAACGGAAAATTGACGGCATAATTTCTTTTGC
The DNA here is from genome assembly GCA_017444345.1 of Synergistaceae bacterium. Taxonomy (NCBI): domain Bacteria; kingdom Thermotogati; phylum Synergistota; class Synergistia; order Synergistales; family Synergistaceae; species Synergistaceae bacterium. The sequence continues at coordinate 60,987 of JAFSWW010000086.1, forward strand.
TTGTGATCCCGGAGTTGTCGCAGCCGCATATACTGCCGAAAAAATGAGTCTCCCCTTTCAAGGTTCATACGAGTCAGTGCGAATCTTGCAGGATAAGGGACTATTTAGAAAATTTCTAGCTGATAACGGATTTAATACTCCTAAAGCAAAAAGATATACACGCTCGGAAATTGACTCAGTCAAGAATGATTTAAATTATTTTCGCTGGCCCGTGATTGTCAAGCCGGTTGATTCAGCAGGAAGCAAGGGAGTTACACGCGTTGATTCCCCTGAAGGACTCGATGCTGCTATAAATAAAGCTATATCGGGCTCATTATGCGGAGCTTTTATTATTGAGGAATTCCTGACGTTTAACGGCTATCATTCAAGTTCAGATCCTTTCACAGTGGACGGCGAACTAAAATTTATGACTTTTTCCGATCAGTTATTTGACAAGGGCGCGGATAATCCATATACACCATCAGGAATCAAATGGCCGTCAACTATGGCAATGCGTCATCAGGAAACTTTGACTCATGAGATACAGCGATTAATGAATTTACTTGACATGAAAACAGGAATATATAATATTGAAACTTGTGTGAGTTCAGACGATAAGCCTTATATAATGGAAGTATCACCGAGGGGCGGAGGCTGCAAAATAGCCGAAATTGAAAAATTGGCATATGGTGTTGACCTCATAGAGAACGAAATTCGCAGTGCTGTAGGAATGCCCTTAATAAATATGACTCCTCATGAAATTATAGGAAGTTGGAGCGAAATGGTATTACATATTAACGTCGAACAGCCGGAAATTTTTAGACGCATGACTATAGACCCGGAAATTATGAAAAAATATGTAGTACTTCTCGATTTATGGGCTAAAGACGGCGACACAATAAAGCCCTTCACGGGTGCAAATTCGACAATGGGAATCGTTTTTCTTAAAGCAGACTCAAGATCTGAACTCGATAATGTACTCTCACGCGTAAATGAATGGCTAAAAGTTGAATTCTTATGTAATAATACGTATGGGGGGGGGGGTATTAGGCCTCTTCACTTATGGTGCGGTGAGTAATGAAAATTTTTCGAGGCCGCTGTGTCGAACTTGTGATTATGCAGCCTTGTTTATTTCTCGTCTTAGAGTTCGCGTGTCATGTAAAGACTCTCACCTGATTCTGACTCTGACTCGAGTATAAATTTTTCTGACTCATAAAATTTAATTGCCCCGCCGTTATTTTTCCTGACTTCAAGCCTGACACGTTTCATGTCTGAATATCTCATGTCATCAAAGCATTCACGAATTAATTTACTGCCGAGTCCCTGCCGCCTGAAATTTTCGTGTATCACTATCAGGGTTATATATCCCGTCTTATTCTCTATATTATTCGCGTAGTAAGCAGCGAATCCCGTACATTCACCTTCTAAATATTGACACAAGACTCGTGCGTGCTGTGAAAGTTTCTCGGAGTATGAGTCTATATCTTTAACTCTTTGTTCTAAATCAGGGAAGTATTTAATAAATTGAATGAGTATATTTTTTACTTGTGAGGATTCATTAACA
>JAFSWW010000087.1 GCA_017444345.1 Synergistaceae bacterium
CCACCCTGCTACTTCGTAGCAGAGTAGAATAGGGAGACTCCTTAATTATTCGGCCTTGTCAATATTCTCTAGTATCCTTCTGACCTTCCCCCCGACACTGTCAAGCGAATATGCCAATCTCAAACAAGTCAGCATTAATATATCTTCCTGCTTTGCACCCTTTATGATTTCTCCGCAAGCGTCATTAATTAAATTCTTTATCCGGTCAAGTTCGTCATTTTCCAAAGGAGTATTTATTGTATATGTGCCCTTGCCTATTGTTAAGAATACATCTCGTGAAGTTCTCATGTTTATATCTCTCTATCTAGTTAATAAAATATGTTCGAGCCGCGAAATCTTACCCAAATAAATATTTCTGTTGATTATATTATCAAGACAAGCCCGCACGAATTCTTTATCACGTTCGATTGAGCCGTCAGATCTCCGCGCCAGTTCTTTACGCAGTGAGTCCCTCTCTCGTAAAAGCTGCTTCACTCGTCCATTAAGCGAGTCCGCAAAGTATTCTATTTCTGTCAGTCCTATTGACATAAAAAAATCACCCTCCCTGAATAATTTATTTATTTATTTTATCAGAGAAGGCAATTTATTATTTAGCGAATTATATAACCCTTTTGCTTTAAACTTTCACGGACTCTATTATGTATGCTTTCTACTTCTTCATCTTTGAGAGTCCTAGTATGAGATCTATAACTCAAAGAATAAGCCAGACTCCTGAATCCTTCAGGAATATTTGAGCCGTCATAAATATCAAATAAACGTAATTTCTCAAGCGTTATATCTTGATTAGCAAGTTCATTAACTGAGTCGCGTATATCTTTCATGACACTGTCATTGCTTCTGTCAATTGCAACTAACAACGAAATATCGCGGAATGACGCGGGGAATTGACTCGACGGCTTGAATTCGGGTTTGTTTGATTTAAGCAGCAAAGTTAAATCTATCTCGAAAACATAGACTCCTGAAATATTTAAATCCTGTTCGATTGCGGGCTTGAGTCTTCCTACAAAGCCTATTTTTGAATTATTCACGAAAATATCGGCCGTTTGTCCTGAATGCATGAAAGGTTCATGACCAGTCTTGAAAGTTGCATGAAATCCGCGCGACCTGATTAATGACTCAATGTCTGACTTAATATTATAGAAGTCTTCAGTGCGATTATTAAATGCTGCTCGTGTATCAGTGCCGTTAAATAAAATCGCTGCAACGTGTTCGGGCTCGGTGTGTTCACGTTCGGGGTCAATTAAGAAGACTCTGCCCTGCTCAAAAATTTTAACGGGATCGCGCCACCCTGAGACAATGCTATTTCTTAAGCCCATTAATAAACCGGGTAATAAAGTCGTTCTCATGGCCATTTGATCGCGGCTGATGGGGTTAGCGATTTTCAGAGTCTTAGCTCGTAAATCATTGCTTGCGAGTCGTAATTTTTCCGGGAAGTCTTCAGGCAGAAAACTATATGTCAATACTTCAGTGTAGCCCCTCGACATTAAAGAATTCCGAACGAATCCCGCCAGCCTCATATAATCGCCTATATCAGCGCGTTTAGGCATTTCACCGGGCAATTTATTTGGAGCGTCATTATATCCCCTGAATCGTCCTATTTCTTCTATTAAGTCCTCTTCTATAGTAATATCCGGCCGCCATGATGGAGGCAAAAACTTCCCTTCGCCCGTGTGTCTTATTCCGAATCCGTCAAGAATCTTTGCAGCCTCGTTCATATTGTCCCATGATAAATAAGTAGATAATTTTTCGCGGGTTAATTTAATAGTCTTAGGCTCATTAATAACATTTTCAGCGTATAGAGGCCTGTAATTTGCATCAGCTCCGCACCAGTCACGCATTAAAGTTGACGCGGCATTTAAGGCAATTTTACTCAAAGCGGGGTCAACAGTCCGCGAAAATCTGAAGGCAGCTTCTGAATTTATGCCCAGTCTTCTGGACGTATGACCGACTCGAATCGGTGAAAAACTTGCGCTCTCTATAACTATTGTGCTTGTGTCAGGATTTATGCCTGTTTGTTCACCGCCCATTACTCCGGCAAGTGCTATAGCTTCCCCGCCTGAAGTTATTAACATGTCGCGTTCAGTCAATAATCTTTCTTTACCGTCAAGAGTCATCATTTTTTCGCCGTCATGAGCTGCTCTTACTGTGATTTCGCGGGCCGGCAATGTATTCAAGTCAAACGCGTGAAGAGGCTGCCCAAGCATGAGCATAATATAATTTGTAACGTCAACGGCATTATTAATCGGTCTCATTCCTAAGTGAGCTAGATCTATTTTTGCAGTGAGAGGCGAGTCTTTAATTTTTGCACCTGTAACAAGTCCGAGTCTATATCCGTAGCAGCCCCTATCAGGCAGTGAAATATTACCGAAATTTTCCGGCCACTCGTATTCTTGTTTTAACGGCCTCATCCATTCCGGAGTCTTTAATAATGATTTAGGATACAAGCCTTTAATCTCTCTTGACATGCCCAAATGACTCAATAAATCGCCGCGGTTCGGAGTAATTGACACGTCAAGAATTACATCACCGACATGATATAAATTTTCGCATTTGTCGCCGGGTCTAGCGTCTTTAGGGAGAATCAGCAGGCCTGAAGGATCATCAACATCGTGAAGCCCTAACTCTTCAGCACTTAACATCATGCCGAAACTTTGAACGCCCGCAAAATCTCTCGTTCCCATTTCTGTACCGTCCGGCAAAATCGAACCCGCGCCCGCATAAAATACTAAATCGCCCTGTTTCATGTTCGCAGCACTAGTTACACAAACATGTTCGCCCGTGCCTGTGTTCAAGTGAGCGACAAAATATTTTGATTCTGTAGGGTGCTTATCGAGTGAGTCAATTTGAGCTGCAACTATACCGCGCATTTGCCCGGCAGTGTAAGTAATGCTCTCAATTTCCGAGCCTGAAAAAGTTAATCTCTCTGCTAACTGTTCAGGAGTCAGGCCAAGAGGCTCAATGTCTATAAAATTTTTTAAGAGTTCCCATGAAATTAACATTTTTGCCCGCCTCCTATTTTAGCGTCAAATCCTGACAAGAAATATGCTATATTGCCGTCAAATAATAGTCTCAAGTCGCCGATCCCGTATTTAAGCATTGCCATGCGGTCGAGTCCGATTCCAAAAGCAAAGCCGTTATACTCGTCGGGATTAATTTTGCCTGCTCGAATTACATTCGGATGTACCATTCCCATGCCTGCGACTTCAAGCCAGCCGGTGCCGTGACAGACTCGGCAGTGTGAATCATTCCCGGAACATTCTACGCACTCTATATCTAGTTCCATAGAAGGCTCTGTAAATGGGAAGTAGCTGGCTCTGAATCTTGATTTAAGACTTTTGCCGAAAAATGCATTTAACATTTCTGTCATAGTACCCTTCATGACGCTGAATGAAACATTTTTATCGACTAATAGGCCCTCCAGTTGATTAAACATTGGCGAGTGAGTAACGTCATTATCCCGCCTGTAAACTTTACCGGGACAAATTATTCTTAATGGCGCGCCGTATTCCAACATTGAACGGACTTGAACGGGCGATGTATGAGTCCTTAACAGAGTCCCGTCCGCAAAATAAAAAGTGTCCTGCATATCCCGCGCGGGATGCCATGAAGGAACATTTAAGCATTCAAAGTTGTAGAAATCTTCTTCTTTTTCCGGACCAGTCGCAACAGAGTAGCCGAGTCCCTGCATAATATCAGCGATTTCGTGCATAGTCTGTAAAACTGGGTGAAAGGCTCCTGATAATCTGCCTCTTTCTGGTAAAGTAACGTCGATTCTTTCGTTGTTTTCCTGCTTCTCGTTCTCTGAGTCGCGAATTTTTTTGCCGGCCTGAGTTAATGAGTTCTCTATTTCGTCGCGTAATTTGTTAAGTTCTTGGCCTGTTTCTTTGCGTTCATCGGGGGGCAATTTTCCGAGCGAGCGCAGTAAAAGTGTTAAATCTCCCTTTTTGCCTGTGAATTTGACTCGAATCTCGTCGAGTTCCTGCAAAGTTTTAGCGTTATTCAGGGACTCAATAAATGAATCCCTGACCGCTTTAATATTCAATAAATCCTGCATATATTTATAGAGCCGCCTTTGCTTTATCTACAAGTTCTCTGAATGCTTTATCATCATGTATTGCGAGTTCAGAGAGCATTTTACGATTCATGTTAATCCCGGCTTTCTTGAGACCGTTCATGAATACGCTGTAACTCATGCCTTCAGCTCGGACGGCTGCACTGATTCTAGTGATCCAGAGCTTGCGGAAATCTCTTTTTTTGCGTTTACGATCGAAATACGCTCGTGATAATGCGGCTAAATATGCTTCACGGGCCCGGCGGTATACGTTTTTGCGCTGACCCCAGTAGCCTTTGGTGATAGTAAATAATTTTTTGCGCTTCTTATCGCTTGCACTTGCACCTTTTACTCTCATGCTAAATCAGATCCTTTCTTAAGTAAGTGCTAGTCATATGGCAATAAATGCCGCATTTGTTCTGTGAGCGTCTCTGTTACATATCCCGTAGCTTTGAGTCTGCGCATACGTGAAGGCTTCTTGTGTACGAGAATATGAGATCTGCTGCACTTCCTGTAAGCGAATTTGCCTGATGCGGTCTTGAAGAATCTCTTCTTTGCGCCGCTGTGTGATTTAAGTTTTTGCTTTGCCATGAAAATTTATTCTCCTTGCTAAATATCCCGTGCTGCCGGGCTGTTTTTTGCTGTCGATGATGTTAGAGGTGTGAGCAATATCCGCATGTAACGGCCTTCCATCATGGGTTTTGACTCAGATTTTCCGACATCTTCACATTCTGTAATTACACGATTTAATACTTCTTCGCCCTTCTCTAAAAAGGACATTTCACGCCCCCTAAAGAAAACAGAAACTTTAACTCTGTGTCCGCTCTCTAAGAAATTGCGCACGGCCTTAGTCTTGAAGTCAAAATCATGATCATCAATTTTTGGTCTCATCTTGATTTCTTTCAAGGCTTGAACTTTTTGTTTCTTGCGTGCGTCTTTCTCCTTTTTCTGTAACTGGTAACGATATTTGCCGTAGTCCATTATTCTACAGACAGGGGGACTCGCCATAGGTGCAACCTCTACAAGATCTAAAGATTGCTCCTGAGCCATACGAATGGCCTCGATAGTGTTTGTAATTCCAACTTTTACGCCGTTCTCGTCGACTAATAAGACCTGTGATGAAGTTATTTCACTGTTTACGCGAGGGGCGTTTTCTTCATTGCCGGGCAAAATTCCTCCTCCTTTCGTTTATCTGCCTCAGCTGTGCAATAAAAAAATCAGGCCGACTGCGAATCCTCACAAACAAACCTGATATTATATGCGTAAATTCAGTTAGTGGCTGCTTGTGATTTATTCTTTATTCCCCGCCGATATATTTCAATCAGTCAGGGGAGCCGTCAATATGCAAAATATAACATAACTTGTGATTTATGGCAATTTGTGCGAAAATATTTCATCAAGTTCAAGTAAAAAATTTTTATGTAAATAGGAGGTTGACAGAATTGCAAAAATGTGCGTATAATTGTTCGCAGTTCGCAGTTCGCAGTTCGCAGTTCGCAGTTCGCAGTTCGCAGTTCGCATACATAATTATTACTTAAATTCTTGTCAAGTTATTCACATGGAGGGCGTTATAACATGTGGGTAAAGTGCAAGAAAGTTATCAAGAAAGTTTTTCCGTTTCTCGTTCCTGCCGCAAAATCTGTAGTTAATTTTATAAAATATGATGTGATTTTGCCCATTAAAATTTTCTTACATATTCCTGAGAAGAAACCGCATAAATTAATAAATTTTGAAGTTCATTTAGCAGATCATTGTAATTTAAATTGTGTGGGCTGTAATCATTTTTCACCGCTTGCTGAACCTTCATGCGTAAGTATTGAAACTTTCAAGAGAGATTTTGAGCGAATGGGAGAATTATTTTCTCATAAATGCGGAAGAATTCACCTTTTAGGCGGCGAACCTTTATTGAATCCTGATGTTATAGAATTAATGAAGATTGCCCGCGAAAATTTCCCTGAAGGCGAGATAAATATTTACACAAACGGGATATTATTACCTCAACAGGACGAAAAATTCTGGCGCGCGTGTCATGACAATAATATAAATATAATAATGACTCATTACCCGATTAAAATTGATGTCGATAAAATAAATTCTTTAGCTGATAAATTTAATGTCGTTTTTCATTGTTCAATGGCAGATAAGACAATGTTTAAGAATCCTCTTGATTTATCAGGCAGCGGCAATGCTATTAAAAATTTTGCCAAATGCGCTAAGGGCAACGGCTGTATATTCTTAGACGACGGCAAATTATATACATGTACGCTTATATCAAACTTGAAATTTTTTAACAAGGCATTCAATCAAAATATACCTGTTACAGAAGCTGATTATATAAATATTTATGATGATATAACGTCCGACGAAATTTTTAAGAGACTCGCTACACATGTCCCAGTATGCAGTTATTGCAATATGGACGACTTTGAAGGCGATATAGAATGGCACGTATCTAAGCGCGAAATGTCCGAGTGGGTATAATAAAATAATTACAGGGGAGTCAGACCGCAAAGTTTCTCCCCTTTTTTTATGCTTATGCTTTCATGATTTAATATTAATATTGACAGAAAAAATTTTTATGAGACAATGCAGATAAATAAGTTAATTATGTAATAGGGAGGTTGACAAAATTGCAAAAATGTGCGTATAATTGTTCGCAGTTCGCAGTTCGCAGTTCGCAGTTCGCAGTTCGCAGTTAGCAGTTCGCAGTTCGCAGTTCGCAGTTCGCATACATAATTGTGTCTTCTCATCATTAATAAGTCCTGTTAATAATAATTTGAAAGCGTGTCTGTCATGTTAAAACTTGTTAAGAAAGCAGCGCGCAAAGTTTTCGGCCTATTTGGTATAACTCCATCACAAGTAAAAATTTTATATAAAGCACAATATCGCAATAAACGTTTATTATCTGACCTGAAAAAATATAACAGCATGAACACCCGCCCGGAATTTCATGCATCGACAAAAAATTTATATCCATGTGTAAATGAATGGGACGCTCCAGCCGGTTCACTGAGTTATTATTTCTGGCAAGATTTATGGGCAGCAAAGAAAATTTTTCAGGCAAAACCTAAATCGCATTATGATATAGGCTCGCGTGTTGATGGATTTATTGCGCATATTTTATCGTTCATGCCCGTTACAATGATTGATATTCGCCCATTGCCTCAGAAAGTAAACGGATTGAATTTTATTCAGGCAGACGCTACGAATCTTGAAGGAATTACGGACGATTCTATAATTTCGCTCTCGTCGTTGTGTGCTCCTGAACATTTCGGGCTTGGCCGTTATGGTGATCCGATTGATCCCGAAGCATGTTTTAAGGCGTTAAAGTCAATGCAAAGAGTCTTATCACGAGGCGGACATTTATATATTTCTGTTCCGGTCGGCGAATTCAGCGGAGTAGCTTTTAATGCTCACAGAATATTTAAGCCCGATTTAATAATTGAGACTCTTGACAAATTAAAACTTGTAGATTTTGCTTTGTGTGAGGGCAGCGATTTTACAGAACATGCTGATTATAAATCAATCAAGGGCATTGATTACGGCGGCAATGTTGCAGGATTCTTTGAGTTCGTGAAAGAGTAAAATTTCTCCCCCGCTCGTGTCATGTCATAAAAACGGGGGAATTTATTATTATTGCGGTCTTGCTTCTGTCTCTAAGTCCTCTTTTCTGGGGGCTGCCTCGTCTGCTATAACTTGGCCGTCCCTGAAGCGCAAAACTCTTTGACTCCACGTTGAAATTTCCGGCTCATGAGTTACAAGTATTATAGTTTTGCCCTGTTCGTGTAAGCTCGCAAAAATATTCATGATTTCTACAGTCGTTTTTGTGTCAAGATTCCCCGTCGGCTCGTCTGCTAAAATAATCGGAGCATTTCCTACGATTGCGCGTGCTATAGCGACTCTTTGCTGCTGTCCTCCGCTCATTTCTGAAGGTTTGTGATTCAATCTTTCAGCGAGTCCCACTTTCTTGAGTGCTTCAATTGCGGCCCTGCGGCGTTCTGAGCTTGATACTCCCCGGTAAATTAACGGTAATTCTACATTTTCTACAGCGTCAATCTTAGGCAGTAAATTATAACCCTGAAATACAAAGCCCAGTTTTTGATTACGAATATCGGCGAGTTGATTCTTTCTTAAATTCTTAGTATTAACTCCGTCAAGTTCGTAATCTCCCAAAGTGGGAACATCAAGACAGCCTAAAATATTCATCATTGTAGATTTGCCCGAACCTGAAGCACCCATTACACAGACGAATTCGCCCGGCTCAACACTGAACGACACAGAATTAAGCGCTCGCAATTCGACATCTCCCGTCTTGTAAATTTTCGAGAGTTCTTTTACTTGAATTATGCTCATTATCTAGGCCCTCCGCGTCCGCCGCCCGGTCTTGGCCCACTCGGTGCTCCCATGAGTCCGCCCCTTGTTGTTGTGCCTGTAGTTACTCCGGCTTGAGCATTGATTACAAGTTTTGTATTATCCCGCAAAACATCACGCCCTGAATCTGACTCGTGAATTTCGTTTACTAATTCAACAAATCGCCCGTCAGTTATTCCCGTCTTGACTCTGACTGGTCGCAGCATAATCCCGTCTCTCTCAGGCCAAAGAGTCCCGCTGTCAAGAGTCTTTCTCATCGTTAAAATATTTCTGTCAAATTCAATAGTATTTAATAAATCTTCAGGCGGAGTGAATCTCAAAGCAGCAACGGGGATTCTCAAAACGTTCTCGACATTTGCTGTCTCAATAGTAACATTTGCAGTCATTCCCGGCTTGAGCTTTAAATCATCATTATCAACGTGAATTATAACCGTATATGTAACTACATTATCAGTAGTTGACGGGGCGATCCTGACCTGAACGACCTTCCCGTTAAATTGTTCGTCCGGGAATGCGTCAACCCTGAACGTAACTCTTTGTCCCTCTTTTACTGTTCCTATATCGGCCTCGTCTACTTTTGTCTCGATCTTCATTTTTGAGAGATCCTGTGCGATCTTGAATAATGTAGGAGTCTGATAACTTGATGCAACTGTCTGGCCGGCCTCAACTTTTTTGTCAATTACTATGCCATTTACGGGAGAAGTTATGCGTGTGTAGCCCAGATTCGTTTTTGCGCGTTCGACTGCTACTTTTCCTTGTGCTACTTTTGCGCGTGCGTCCCTCAAAGCTGCCCGTCTGACTGCTACGTCTGTCTCACTTGTGTCTACTGTACTTTTTGCGATTAGATTACGTCTTAATAATTCCTGATTCCGCCTTAATTGAGTCTCTGCGTTCTGTAATGAGGCCTGGGCGCTCGAAACATTTGCCTGCATAGCTAATAAATTTGCTTCTGCGTCACTTAGTGCTAACTGCTGAACAGAAGGATCTATCAGGGCTATTAACTGGCCTGCTTTCACGTTTGAATTATAATCAACGTATAATTCTTTGACGATTCCAGATACTTGAGTGCCGACTTCGACAACACTTATTGCGTTTAATTCTCCTGTTGCTGTAACCGTTGAAGTGATATTACCGCGTGAAATTGCTTGAGTAGTCAGCCCATAACTTACCGGACTCTCATGATAGAAATAATAATATCCCCCGTAGCCTAGAGCCGCTATAATGACAAGTAAAATTAATTTCTTGATTCCTGCTAACATTTTATAATTCTACACTCCTTAATTTAATAATAAATCTAAAATTGTGAGTTTTTCAGGCTTAATAATTATATTTTCAGCGTTTAATCTGCCGAGCGGGATTGTTTTATTTTTGCCGTGATAGTCGCTGCCTCCTGATATATATAAATTTTTTGAGCGTGCAACTTCAGCAAGAGATTCACATTTTGCAATATTATATTTAGAATAATAGCATTCAAGCCCGGTTATCTTATACGAAATAAGCTCGTCGAGAATACACAAAAATTTTCCGCGTGATAGTTCGCCTTCCCCCTCACCGCCTAAAGGATGAGCCCATATCGCAACGCCGCCGGACTCGTTTATAGCATTTACAGCAAGTTCCGCGCTGATTTTATAGTTTTCTGTCTTGCAATTATCAATAAAATTTTTTATCGCTTCACTAATATTATTTGCGAATCCCTTAGAAATTATTAATCTTGCAAGATGAGGCTTGCCCACGCCGGGAATCTTCAAAAGCTGCTCTATCTCGTTATCAGTGAAATTTATCGAGAATTTATCATGTAATAATTTAATACGCTTAAAAAATTTCTCACGCCTCAAATTTTCGCCCGTTCTCAGTGCTTCCTGAAAAGTTTTATTATTCTCGTCATAATTCAAGCCCAGTATATGGCACTTCCCATTATTAGCTAAACATGAAAACTCTATGCCATGAAAAAATTTTATATTGCCGGGGATAATTTCGCGTAATTTCAGCGCGCCCGTTATAGTGTCATGATCAGTCAGGGCAAAAATATTTATTCTTGACTCTAAAATTTTCGCTAATAATTCACTTATTGAGTCAGTCCCGTCCGAAAAATTCGAGTGAATATGCAAATCTATCATGATTATATTATTATATTACTAAATTTTGCCTTCAATTTCGCCGGGTAAATGTCCCAGTGCCGAGTCCAAATCTACACGCGCCGCCTGAGCATTATATAAAGCCTGATAATATGTATATCTTGCACTTGCTAGACTTGATACTGCATTGCTTACTTCAAGAGAATCACCGACTCCGACTTCATAACGCCCACGAGCAAGAGTCAAATTTTCCTCTGAATATTTCATGGCCTCTTCTGAAGATTTAACGGTATTAACTGCTGACTTGAGATTTAATACTGAAGTCCTTACGCCCTGAATAATTTCTTGTTTTGCGCTGTCAACGTCTGCCAGAGTCGAGTCTAACCTTGCGCGGGCTGATTCGATTGCTGCCTTACTCGTTCCGCCGTCAACAACGGGAACATTAAGACTCAAATTTACTGTATATTCACGGGTCGGGTTATTGCCTTCAGATTTTGCCCATGAAGCTCCGGCCGATCCTGTTATAGTAGCTGATTTTGAACGGGCTGCACTCTTTATTGATAATTCCCCGCCTTTGACATCATGCAGTAATTTTTTATAGTCCGGCCTGTCATTTAAAGCAATATCTATTAATTCACCGGTATTATCAAGAACTTCAGGCAGTAATAACTCACTTGAAAGCGAGATATTAAAGACTCCTTCTATATCTGTACCCATGGCAACCCGCAAATTTTCTTGAGATACTAGAATATCATTCTCCGCTCTCATTAAAGAAACACGGGCAGCTGCTAGATCTGATTTTGCCTTAGTTACGTCAATTAATGCCTTCTCGCCCACGTCATAAAATCCCTGTGCGTTCCTTAACTGCTCTTCAAGGGCTGAAACTTTTTCGCGCTCAACATCACGATTTAAAATTTTCAGGACTAAATCATAATATGCTTTTTTCGCATTTGCGGCGATTATGACCTGCTGATATTTTTCTGTCTCGGTCGAGCCTAATATACTTTCTTGCCGGATCTGCTTTAATAATTTATTCTGGCCTGTGTCATATAAAATTTTTGTCGCACTAAGTGATAAATTAGCCGAGTCCGTGTTATTGTCCCAGTATTGAAAATTGCCCCGTGCTCCTGCTGATCCGGTTAGATTAACTTTTACTCTATCATTTGCACGTAAAGACTCAAGCTGGGCTATTAAATCCTGTGTATTTGCCTTAGTCTTTCTTAAAGACGGGTGATTAGTCAAAGCAAGTGTTAAGCATTCTTCAAGTGATAAAGCAGAAATTTCTTGACACTCTGCAAAATTTGCCGATAAAAATATAAACGCGATTACAAATAATATTTTGCGCATAAAATAACGCTCCCGAATTAAATATAAAAATTTTACCTCATGGAAAACAATTTTATCTTAATTTTCACACAGTCAGTATAGTTAATATTTATGAAAAATTTGTGATTTACACGCCCGCTAAAAATTTTATACTTTATGCGAATTATATAATTATCACGCTAAATTATTCGCCGCGTTCTTGTTCTTCAGTCACCAGCAAAACAAAAAAGTCCGCATATTTCAGCAGACTTTATTATTTCTTAATGGGTGATAGAAGAATCGAACTTCTGACCTCTTCCGTGTCAAGGAAGCGTTCTACCTCTGAACTAACCACCCAGATAGCAAAACGCCTTGTATAATACCAAATTTTAGAGTTTTGTCAAATAATTATATATCTCTAGCCATTTATCGCCCGTCAAATCTTCAGCCCTGAGTGCCGCACTTTCTTGCAAAATTTCCCGCCAATCATCTATATTTATATTCATAAAGCCGCGCAAATTATTTAATAGAGTTTTACGCCTGTGAGTAAATGCCCGGTGAAGAAATTCAATAAATAATTTATCACGGGGAAGCTCAAAATTTTTATTTATTATTATCTCAACTAATACCGAGTCTACATTTGGAACAGGCCTGAAACAATTTCGCGGGACTCTGTGCACAATTTCAGCATGTCCCATTAACTCTATAATTATTCCTAGGGGATAACGGGCTTTAGTGTCGGGCTTGGCCGTGATTCGTTCGGCTGACTCTTTCTGAAGCATCAACAAGTAATATTTTATTCCCGAATATTTTATTAACTCGTAAATCAGCGGCGTTGTTATATTATACGGAATATTAGCGATAACTTTATTAGGAAATGGATTTAGAGAATCATAATCAAATTTTACAGCGTCTGACCAGTGAAGACTCAAGGCGGGATTAATTGCTGCTAAATCTTCAAGTTCAGGGCGTAATCTCTCGTCAAGCTCTATAGAATGAAGGCATTTAATTTTTTGTGAGAGAATTTCACGAGTTAATATGCCATGCCCCGCGCCTATTTCTAATATGCAGTCCGACCCGCTTAAATCTGCACACGAAATCATGAAAGCTAAAATATTTCTGTCAACTAAAAAATTTTGTCCGAAACGTTTTAAAGCCTTCATAATATTTAAACCCGCGCCAATATAGTTTTATTTCCGCCGTCTCTCATTGCCTGAGTCATAGCGTCATAAGCTGCTCCGATTAAATCATCAACTCCAGGGTAAATTTCAGAGTTTATATCAGCGACTCCCGCGCTTAATTTAATGCCGTCAAATCGATTTCTTATATCATTAGCGAGAACTACAGCAGCCGCCCCCGAACAATCACATAAAATCATGAATTCGTGTGTGCTCCATCGTCCGAGCGTGCTATTTTTGCCCCGTGATAATAAAATTTTTTGAGTACCCTTCACGAATTCACGCAATAATCTATTTCCTGACATAAAGCCGTCTGACTCGTTAATTTGCTTGAAATTATCTATATTTAATATTATTAGGCTTAACTGCCCGGCCTGCTTTATTGCGTTTGAGAGTTCACGTAAAATAACATGCTCGAGTCCCCGTTTATTCAATACGCCCGTATGATTATCGAACGTCAAAATTTTTCTTAACTGCTCACGTGTTTTATTCAAGCTCGTAATATCTTCAAATGTAAGCATGACCGAGTCATTTCCGTTCCAGTCTATAGGGCTTGCATGAATATTTATGATTCTAAAGTCTGACTCAGAGCTGGGAATCTCGTTAAATTCCTTGTCAAGATAATCAGAATCACTGAAGGAGAAAAAATTTTGATCGGGCTTAAGCTCAAACATTTGGCACTCAAGACTCCCGGCGCGCTTATTAATTATATCTGCAAGTTTTGAGCTGATTTCTTCACCGTCAAATAAATCTAAAATATTCTGCCCTGTAAAATTAATTTTTGCCGATGACGCTAGAAATTTATTTACTGCGAGAAATACCCCGTCTAAATCAACGACTCCGGCTCTAAACGGTACAGAATTTAATATATCGGGGTTGCTTTGAATTACAGCGGGCTGATTTGGATTTGCTATTATACTGGGAGAAATCCGGATTACTACGCCGACAATTCCATTATCATCGACATTCAGGGGCGAGGCTGTTATTTCCCAAATTTTATCGTCCTCGCTGACTTCTAAAGCGTCAGTGTGTCCTAAACATGCAGCCATTAACAAATCATGCAGTGCTCTATCTAAATCAGTAATCAAGGGGGGATAATTGCTCCCATCCTCGCATTTATGGCCGAATAATCTCAAAGCAATATTTTTATAGCCATTAGTAGCATGAAGCAATCTTCCTTTGAGATTCACGACACAGCACAGGAGGCCGGGGCAGCTGTCAAGAATTCCGCTCCAAATACTCATAATTTTATTTTATGAAGCGTAACCGTTCGGGTGAGATTTATGCCACTTCCAAGCAGCAGCAATAATATCTTCCATTTTCGTGATTTCGGGATACCAGCGCAAAATTTCATGTGCTTTATTACTGTCAGCGATTAATCTCGCAGGATCGCCGGGCCGCCTCTCGCCGATTTCTACGGGAATATCAAGCCCAGTTGCCTGTCTTGCCGCGTTGATCATCTCCATTACTGAATAACCGTCGCCGCTCCCTAAATTAAATATGTCGCTCTCTCCGCCCCTGCGCAAATATTCAAGTGCTAAAATATGAGCCCTCGCTAAATCCTCAACGTGAATATAATCGCGTATACATGTGCCGTCTTTAGTCGGGTAATCGTCGCCGTAAACTGTGATATGATTGCGCTTTCCGAGCGGGACCTGCAGAATTAACGGGATTAAATGAGTCTCGTTCCTGTGATCTTCACCGATTGAGCCGTCATGCCAAGCCCCGGCAACGTTGAAATAACGGAGTGAGACATATTTTATTTTATGCTGCAAACTTACCCAGTGCATCATTTTTTCCATTATGCGTTTGCTTTCACCGTATGGATTCGTCGGGATTGTCTCATCAGTCTCTAAAATGGGGACTCTCTTGGGCTCACCGTAAGTT
This sequence comes from Synergistaceae bacterium, assembly GCA_017444345.1. NCBI lineage: Bacteria > Thermotogati > Synergistota > Synergistia > Synergistales > Synergistaceae > Synergistaceae bacterium. Next base: position 14,868 of record JAFSWW010000087.1, read on the forward strand.
GCTGCAGTTGACGAGAATATTATTTTGCCGATGTTATTGCGCTGCATTGACTCTAATAAACTTATCATGCCGCCGACGTTGTTATCGAAATATTTTAATGGCTTCTCGACGCTCTCACCGACTAAAGAATAAGCGCAGAAATGTATTACAGCCTCTATATTATTTTCCGCGAAAATCTTATCAAGTAATGCACCGTCGCGAATATCGCCCTGATAAAATTTTGTGCCCCTAGGGATTGACTCTTTATGACCGAGTTCTAAATTGTCGATTATTATTACGTCTTCACCGTGTTCCTGAAAAGCTCTTACATAATGCGAGCCTATATATCCTGCTCCTCCGCAAATTAATACTGACATGAAAAATTTTCCTCCTGATTATATATATTTAATAATTATAATTACTTGAATCGCTCATACTTGGAATCGGGTTAATCATGACATCACCGACTGCCATAGATTTATCATTGCCGTTATCGCTGCCGACGTGCATTTTCCCGGGTCTTGCTACCGGCGAGGGCTTTACGGATTCATAAATGCTGACTGCGACTCCTTCAGGTGCGTGGAGTTCGGGGGAGTTTTTTGCTGCCCATTTAGTTAATGCAGAGTTCGCCGCCTGCTGAGTCAAAGCCGGATTTGCCTGCCACCATGTATTCTGCTCGTCTGTGCTGATAAAAATTATTTGTGAATCTTTGCCGGTTCCGCGAGAAATTTTTAACTTCATGGGAATTAATTTCTTGCCCGAAATATCAGCAGCTTTAAGCCAAGCAAAATCTCCGCCCATCCATGAATAGCCTTCAGGTGAATCAGTAATATTTAATTCGGGAGAATGTGAACGCAGATAATGCCGAGCCGTAGAAGTCTTTGCAAGTTTTACGCCGACCCATATAGAATCATTGACGCGTGAAATTTGCGCATTTGCCGGGACACTCACAAAATAACGCTGTAATTTATTTATGTCGGGATTAATATTATTATTCAAGTTCACAGCCAAAGCCATCGCATAAAGCCCGCCTATAACCGAGTGAATATCTTTATCAGGATTAATTATTGCTTGACTCGATAATGCAGAATTAACACTCACAAGAATTATAAGAATAATAACAAAAAATTTTGTCTTCATGTTTATAATAAATCCTTCTTTCATGAATAAATAAATACATATACGCTAATTTTATAATAACTCACGCAAAAAATTAATTACTTCACGCTATATATACAAATTCACGCTTTATTCTACTCCCACCCGCCCACCCGCCTGCTGCGCAGACGAGTAGAATAGGAGGATCTCATTTATTGCTGATTAACGTCATCCCCTGACCGTCTATAATGTGAAATATAGTATCAGGCAGAGGCTCTCTAGGCTTACTTCCTGAGGGCATAATCAAGAAAACTCTATCATCCCGCAGCCATAAAGCATTTAATCTCGCGTCATTCGTCGTAAATTGCCAGTCATCGACTCCGGCTGTAAGCGGCGAATTAATTAATTCAGAATTCCTGAACGTGTAAAAATATATAGACTGATAATTTATCCCGTATTGAATAATTTTATCCGAGCCCTTAACGAGATCGCGCAGTGTCAAGCCTATATCACTAATCGAATAAATTTCACTTGTCAGACTAAACACGCCCGACAACGGCATTAAGCACAATAAAGCAGCTGCCGAGACATTGCGGACAAATTTTTTTATCTGCCGAGTCCTCACGTAATACCAGCAGGCAAATAAAAATAGTCCCGTCATAACTTCCCATGGAATCAACGACATCAAAGACGCGCTTATAACCGGCAAAAATCCCGCGAAAAACGGCAGAATTAAATATAACACAGGCACAAGAATCAAAGTATTTATTAAGACAGCTTCACGCAAAGAAAATAATTTTTCGTCATAAAGCCATGAATCAAGACGGCGCGCAAGAATCGCACTCAATGCAGGAACACACGCAGAAATCGACATTATATCGCAGCTTAGTATTGAGCCTAGAAAAAATATTCCCGCCCAGATAAGCATAAAAATTTCACTGCTGGGTTTAACCGGGTATTCACTCGGTAATAATTCAATTATTGAGCGTATAATAAAGCCATGAAACGGACAGAACGCAATAAATATATAAATTATTGAGCCTATAATCCCACCGAATGAATAAATATGATTCTGGCATATCATGAAAGAAAGCAAGTTAGGATTTATTATAATTACAGCCAGTAAATAAAAACTTGAGATTATTATACCCGTTATAATTCCCGGCGGCCAAGTAAAGAAATCTTTTAGCAGATCCCAGTCCTCACACAGAACGCAATATAAAATTAATGCAAGCCACGCAAAAATTATTGACTCAAGCCCATGCGCAATAAAAGCAAACGAGATCGCAGAATGTGAGAGAATCAGCCAGTTTTTATTATTCTGCGATAAAATTATTCCCGTCATTGCAAAACTAGTTAAACACGCAAATATCGAACTTGACGCGGCAATTTGTGAGGCAGTAAAAGCTCCTGTCATACTCGCGCAAATCACAGCAGCAAGCCAGCCCTTACGCCTTGAGTCATATTCATTATTTTGACGTGCGGAAAGAACACTAGCCGCTATCATTCCCAGACCTGCAAGGACTGACCAGAATCTGACGGCAAATTCACTCCATCCGAAAATTTTTAGTGCAATAGCTTCAAGCCACCATGTGCCTAGAGAATGCCCGGCCGTGAGAATCTCGCCCATTTTCGGGACAAAGTAACTCCCTCCGGCTGACATGTGCAAAGCAATAGACGCGTTAATGCCTTCTACTGGGTCAATCAGTCCGTGCGAACCTGCTCCCCTGAAATATAAATAAAATAATAATGCCCCGAAGAGCAAAAATTTTTTATGCCTGCTCAATTTATTTAAACATTGGCAAGAGTGCCTTAAATTGCGGAGTGCCTGCCCTCTCAAGTAATTGATAAATTATTGTCTCGACCGGAACAACAAGACAGCCCATAGAACGCGCCGAATCAAGTGCTAGAACGTGATTTTTTTCGCTCCTACTCCCGCATGAATCAGCAGCTATTACTACATTTAAATTATATTTGCTTATCAAGTCCATAGCCGTCGACAACACGCAAATATGAGTCTCCACTCCGAATAATACAGCCGTGTCCCTTGTGCCTGCGTTGAAATTCATATTTAGGAACTCATCGCCGAATTTTTCAGCCTCACAGCATGAGAACTCAGTTTTTGCTATTATGGGACTTGATTCAGAAATTAAATTTTTCAGCTCGCTTAGAGTCCCGCCGATTCCCTTAGGATATTGCTCGGTTACTATCAAAGGCACTGAAAGCTCACGGGCAGCAGTCAACAATTTCACGGAATTATTTATGATCTCTTCTTTATTATATATAGCGGGCATCAATTTTTCCTGAATGTCTATCATTAATAAGAATGACGACCGCGATTTTATTAATTTATTCACAAAAATTAACCTCCCTGATTTTGCGTTTATTTATTATATACTATTAGGCAAAACATAAAGATATTATATTGAATAAAATATTATAGCGTTCTTTCCTGCAAATAAACTCACGAGTCATTATAATAACAAGCAAGATTTATATACTTTATCACAAGTAAGCCCGTGAACTCATTATAATATTTATCATGTCAAGAAATTTTTTTAGCGGCTCTTACTGCAAACAAGCCCGCGAGTCATTATAATAGCAAGCAAGATTTATATACTTTATCACAAACAAGCCCGTGAATCATTATAATATTTATCATAATCAAGAAAATTTTTTAGCGTTCTCTACTGCAAACAAGCCCGCGAATCATTATAATATCTATAAATCATAATTTAACAAGAAAGGAATTTATCAGCATGTCCAATAAAAAAATTTTAGCGTTCTTTATTGAGGGCTGCCCTTACTGCAAACAGGCCCGCGAGTCAGTCAATGAACTATCAGCAAATTATCCCGGTGTTAATATTGAATGGGTTGACGAGAATAAGCACCCCGAAATCGCGAATAACTATGATTATTATCATGTGCCGTCAATGTTCGTGAATAACAAAAAAATTTATGAATCTCACAAAGGCGAGTCAAAACAAGAATGCTTTGAGAACGTCAAGAAAGTTTTTGAGGCTGCTTCACTATAAATTATAAATTTGACTAACAGAGGCAAAGTCAAAATAAGTAAAATTTCTGATATAGTTATTAAAAGTCAATGCTATAATTTCTCTCGTCGTTGAGAAATACAGGCGGCAAAAATTTAATAATTATTTAATAAGTATAAAGGAGATTGTTTACTATGATGAAAGAAAGATTTTACCCTGTTATGAGAATGATGGATCCTGAAAATATGTTTGATTCGTTCATGAAGCCATTTTTTGAAGGAGAAAATTATTTATCGGGATTCGGCGCAAAAGTTGATTTATATCGCAAGGACGGCAAAATTTTCGCTGAGGCAGAATTACCCGGCATTAACCCCGACGACGTAGAATTACACGTTTATGCGGATAGATTGACTCTTTCAGCGGAGAAAAAGTCAGAGTCCAAAGAAGGCAGCAAAGATAAAAACTATTTCCGGACTGAAAGAAGCTGGGGCAAAGTAGAGCGCGTTATTTCCTTCCCAGTCGAGGCAGACCCGGAAAGCGCAAAGGCATCATTTAAAAATGGTGTGCTTACAATCGAGGTAAACGAAAAGAGTCAAGATAAGGCTCATAAGAAAGTAAGCAATACAAGTGAAGCATAAAAATTTATAAGCGTGAAATTTATTCCCCGTAGTCATAACAGGCCGCGGGGGATTTTTTTTGCGTTTACGTGAAAGAATTTGCGCGCGCTTGGCCGGTTTAGTTTTCGCGTTATTTGCTTGAGTGATTGCTTTTATGCGAAATTTGCAGGTTATTATTTTATATTGAGTTATTTCGCCGGGTAAATTTTTTGGGTTTATCTTTCTTGAAATTATAAGAACTCCATCACTGTCTAATTTGCCTAGACATTTTTGCTTTGTGCGAGGCCTGCCCAGTTTGTCGCGATAACTTTTTTCTTGATATATATAGATGACATTTTTTATTTTACGTTTTAGAATATGACTCATAATTCAGCACTCCCTTATATCATTTATGAGAGATTATAGCATATTTACAGCTACAATTACAGCTACAAGAAAATAATATTATTCATGAATTAGCAGAGATTCACAAAGCAAAAAAATTTTTATGACCCGCAAATATTAATTCACGGAAAAATTTATATAATCTCATTAAAAAATTATTCCCGCCTGCATACACTCACAACACATGCAAAAAAATTTATTTCATGCTTATATGCTGCAAAAGTTTATC
>JAFSWW010000088.1 GCA_017444345.1 Synergistaceae bacterium
AGGAGTCGCCCCTGTTGCAGTGAGTGAAGCACTATAGCTCGTATTTAATTCTGCGTCTGCAAGTGATACTGTAGTGATTACAGGAATCTCGCCTATATTTATAGTGAATTCTTTAGAGTCATTGCCGTATGAATTCGCAGCTTGCACCGTAAATGTAAATGTCCCCGCAGTTGTCGGAATGCCTGAGATTCTCCCTTCAGTGCTGAGAGTCAAACCGGCCGGAAAATTCCCGGATGTTACTGTCCAAGTTATGGGCGTTGATCCTGTCGCAGCTAGTACAGCATTATAATTTTTGCCTATAATGCCCTGATTGAGTGAATTTGTAGTAATTTCAGGTGCAGCAACTACAGAAATAGCTATTCGTTTTGATACACTACCAATAGAGTTATTTGCTTTAGCATTCAAATAAAATACGCCTAATTTTGTCGGAATGCCTGTAATTGTCCCGTCTGAATTGAGAGTCAAACCGTCTGCAAAATTTATTATATCCCAAGTTATAGGAGTGTCGCCGCTTACAGTAAGTGAGGCACTATAGCTCTGATTCAAATAAGCGTCTTCAAGAGATTCTGTTGTGATTACCGGGAGTTCTCCTACTACAATAGTGAATTCTTTTGTGTCGCTGCCGTAATAATTTGATGCTTTAATTGTAAATGTGTATGTGCCTTTCTTTGTAGGTGTACCGGAGATCTGCCCGATATGCCCATACCCATTAGTATTAATCTTAGATGACAGCTGTAAACCTTCAGGCAACTCACCGCTTATGAGTTCAAATTTTTTATATTCCGCTCCTTGTGATGATATAGTTGAAGAGTAAGTTTTTCCTACAGCAGCATTATTCAGTGTTGTAGTAGTAATAGACGGCAATAGCCTGTAAGAACAAACACCGATTATAATATTTTTTTTAGTTATTCCGTAAAGGTTTTCTGCCTGAAATGTAAAAGAAAAAAGCGGAGAATTAACCCCCACATAAGATGAAACATTACATGTTATGACTCCTGATTCAGAATTAATATTTAAATTGCTTATACCATTACCACTATAAGAACCATTACCGATCATCAATGACCATACTATAGGGCTTGTGCTTTCTGCGGCTTCAAGTGTTGCGCTATATTGTGGAATCTCAGCGCAAAATGCCGGGAGAAATTCCGTCGTTATTTCCGGGGGCGTTCCTTCTTCTGATGACAATTTTAAATATCCGTATTAAGTATTGTCTTGATGATGTACTCATGTTTATACGTGTTCTACTTGGTATTGTATAACCATCGGTATTAGTACATATTCTATAATAATATCCTGATTTTTGAGGGCTAGTTATAGAAACATTCAAGTCCTCATTTAAATCATCAATGCTGAATGCCCAGCATTTTGTAGTGTGATCTGCCTCGACTGCCTTTGTTACAAGTAAATCAAATTCAAGTCTTGTTACCCCGTTTTCAAGTGCCTGCTTCAAATTTGAATATTCCAGATCATTCCCGTAGCATGAGACAGTCGTTAAATTCATTGTGTCAGTGCCGAAATTAATCAGGGTTAAATTATTTTCCTGACATGAAAGTGTTGCGAGCTGATAATTGCCGCTTACGTCAAGAGTTTCTATATCATTATTGCTGCAGTCAAGAACTTCTAAATTATCACAGCCGCTTATATCGATTTCAGTTATATAATTATTGCTGCAATATAAATGAGTAAGACTCGAATTGCTGCCTAAAATTATAGACTCTAATGCGTTATCATTGCAATTTACTTGTGTCAGGTTTGTATTATTGCTTAAATCAAGAGCCGTTAAATTATTTTTCTGTAGAGTTAAGTTTATTAATGCAGTATTAGCACTCAAATCTATATCTCTAAGTGAAGTATTATTACAAGTTAAATTTTCCAGATAAATAAAATGCTCGATTCCCTTCAATGACGGCAAATTATAACTATTCAATGATATAGTTTTAGCTGATTGAATCTCTGAATCACTCAAAATCCCGTCTCTATTCTTGTCGAAATAGCTAGTTACATAGTTACGAAAATTTGCGGCCGGAAAATTTGTGCTGTTAACCTCAACATCTGCCCATGCTGCCGAACTACTCAACAGTAATATAATTAGCGCATGAAAAATTTTTCTTATAAGTGAGTCCCCTCTCTGAATAGATTAATAAATATAAAAAATTTCACCCAGCCAGAGTCAATTAATAATTTTCTCCGACCGAGTGAATAATTTTTCCCTGAATTAAAAATTAAAAACGTGATTTATTCCTGAAAGTTTATGAAGACACAATAATACGATAACTGATAACTGATTTTAGCGGCCCGCATTATTTGTGTCAACTCCTTTTCTTGCGTAATTTTACGTATTTTTGCAGTGTGTGAATAATTATTTTATTTATTTTCGGCACATATATATTTAATCTTTAATCGCGCTAAAAAACTTCCCAGGCAGGATAATATATTCTCAAGTGAGTCAAATTCTTTAATCCGTCGTCAACACGTCCGGAAATCTCCGGCAATTTCTGCCAGTTCCCGCCGTCAAGCCTGCAAAGTACTAAAGGTTTCCGCCCGTAATTTGTCAATACCCCCGGCAATGAGTCATTTAATTGAGACCCCGGCAATAATGAATGTTTATATAAAGGCTCTGTCCCTTCTAAGTCCCGATTACCGGGAAGAGGTGAAATTATCATCCATTGAGTCGATCCCCAAGCATAAATCATTTCTTTTGAAGTCAAAGCATGTTTTAACGGCATAATTTGAAAGCCGCCCAGTTCACCGCGTTTTGAGGTTGCTATGTCAATTACTCCCGCATGAGATGCCCTTATTCGGCTGACATTCTGAAATAAACTCCCTCCGAATTCTCCGACACCTTTCAATGGACGAACTACACGGGCAATTAACTTACAGCCTGAATCGCTCCATGCTGTAACCCGTCCGCCCTGCCTGTTTTCGATTTCGACCATAAAAATTTTTTGATTCTCCGGCAAATCTGTACGAATTATTAATGTATCGCCTTTTTCCGGGACTCGATTTAAGGGCGACTCGACTCCGTCATGTTCGATATAAACGCGTGATCCGACAAATGGCGCAAAACCTCCGAATATTCCCGTACCTGCCGGCATGTCAAGCGCGAAAAATGCACCCTGAGCAGCTGCCGGAGCTACTGTAACTTTAGGAACAAGACTTATTACTCTGCCGTGATCTTCTTCTACGTCTATTAACATGTGAATGGCATTCACCGCAGAAGCACACACCGTTGAAGGCTCGCACCATTTGCTGGCTGTATATGCGGGCCAGTTTGATTTTACGGGAGTCATTATTACTTTTCCGAGCGAAATTCTTTCACCGGCGGGCATTATAGCAATTACTTCTGAGTCAATATTACACGGGACTCTAATCTCTATAAAATTTGCTGCATTTGAACTTGAAATATTTATTAATAAAATCAGCGCAGGAATTATATATTTTATGTGATCATTCATACAGCAAGAAAAATTATTAAATCGCTCGCATAAATTAACACAGCAATAACAACACGAATAAGCAAATTTTTTTACGCACTCGCATATATAACGCAAGAAAATTTTACGAACATTAACACAGCAATCACTCACAGGACGCAAAAATTTTAAATCGCACGAACAAGCAAATTTTTTAAAGCACCCGCATATATAACGCAAGAAAATTTTACGAGCATTAACGCAGCAATCACTCACAGGATGCAAAAATTTTAAATCGCACGAATAAGCAAATTTTTTCATGAAATTATTAACGCACTCACAACTACGCAAAAAACTTGATAAAAATTTTCTCATTGTATCGGTGCCCACCATACCGCCCATATATTGCAAATTGCGTGATAAATTACAGCGGGCATTATTGAACCTCCTCTGTGTCTAAGAATTCCCATTATTATACCCGGAAAAAATGTAGCGACTCTCAGCCAGCCCGTTAATACTATTAAATGACTCAACGCAAATATAAGCGACGTTATAATTATTGCTGCAAATGCCTTTATTTTGCGGGTCAATATAGTCTGAAGCCAGCCCCTGTAAAAAGTTTCCTCAATGAACGCAGCAGCCAAGCCCCCGCCTAAATTATTTAATGCGATCCAGAAGGGGACTCTATGAGGGCCGCCAACTCCCCATTTTTGAGGCCAGTTAAGAGAGAAAAAAGTCAACGGGATTAGAGTCACGCACAAAGCAATTATTACATCACGTTTTGACTCTCTAGTCATGAAATATTTCAGGCCGTAAATTTTTTCGTCCTCGTGTCTGTATTTGCACCATTCATAGGGGAAGTAAAGCATAAATGCCGCTATAATAAGACCGATTATATTTGCAAGTATCATAAAACTTTCAGGGCGTCGCTTATAAATTGCAGGCCGTTATTTATATATGTAGCAATATAAAATCTGTTCGTGTATAACATTGCCGAAATTTTACACAACAAAATTATAACCGGAACAGCTACGATTATTGCACCAGTCCTGTATAAAATTTTTGAGGGAATTCTGCCCCATTTCTCCGACAACTCACCGACAAGCCAGCCGGCGACCATTAAAGCAAATCCCATTACCCATATTGACAAGCCTAATACTATTTGAGTGTTTACCAAGCGCAAAAAAATCACTCCATCAACATATAATATTTATTAAGATTCAGCGTTATTATATGCTAAACTTTATTAATCTTAAATCAGGAGGCTTATTTTATATGAGCAAGAAAATTTTTGCAGGATTTATTATTACTCTTATATTTGCAAGTTTCGCGTTTGCTGCGGATTTGGACAAAGTTGTAGCGCGCGTAAATAGTCAGGACATCACAGAACGTGAAGTATTATTATTCTTACAGCCGTTCGGACAGCAAGCTATCATGCTTTATCAGACTCCTCAAGGCCGCAAAATGGTAATCGATGATGTTATTTCACTGCGACTCTTTTCACTTGAAGGCGAGAAGGCAAAACTTGACGAGACTCAAGAATTTAAGGACGCTCTAGCAAGCACCCGCCGGGCAATGTTAGCACAGTCTGCAATGAGAGAAATATTAAAAGATGTCAAAGTCGACGAGTCAGAAGCTCAAAAATTTTATGACGAGAATAAACAATCTTTTATGCAGCCTGAAAAAGTTCACGCACGGCATATTTTAATCAGCGGTGATGCTGACGAGTTAGCACAAAAAATTATAGCAGACTTGAAAGCCGGAGCATCTTTTGACGTTCTTGCACGCGAATATTCACAGGATCCGGGCAGCAAAAATAACGGGGGCGATCTGGGAGAATTCCCGCGCGGAGTAATGGTAGCTGATTTTGAGAAGGCAGCTTTTGCACTCAAGAATCCCGGCGATATTTCCGAACCTGTTAAATCTCAATTCGGAATCCATATTATCAAACTTGAAGAGAGAATCCCCGAATCTCCCGCACCGTTCGTACAAGTTAAAGACAGAATTATGCAGGAATTGCGCGAGAAAAAGACTCAGGAGTTATTGAAGGCTCGTTCTGAAGAGTTAGAGAAAATTTACAAAGTTGAAAGATTCTAAGAAAAATTATTCCCCCTGTCAATCGCTCGGCAGGGGGTTTTTTTGTGCTAAAATTTGCCCGGTTTTAACAAAAACTTTCACGAGAAAATATAATTTTTACTAATACATTTACTAATACAAAAATATAATCTCATTAAGGCAATAGCAATCACTCACAAAGAAAAATTTTTTGCTATATATTCAATTTTCCGCGCGCAGATTTTATCTGTAAATCAACTTGTTCAAAGCTCGTCGCTCCGTAAATATTCCGCCGTCTCACGCTGTCATACGGAGTCAAAATTTCCATAATATCCGCGTCAACTTCAGGAATTAATTTTTGCCACTGAGTCAAATCTAAATCCGTGAACAGCAAATTATTATCAATGCACCATCCCACGAGCCGCCCAGCCTTTAAATGAGCCTCTCTAAATGGTACGCCTTTATTTACAAGATATTCTGCAATGTCCGTAGCAAGTGAATAACCGTTTTCGAGTCTTGAAAGCGAAATTTTTCCGTCAACTTCAACGCGTGAAAGTAAATCACTCATGATATTTATTACGCTTTCAATCGTGTCTAGTGAATTCCAGAGTCCCCGCTTGTCTTCCTGTAAATCTCGATTATAAGTCATAGGGAGTCCCTTGAGATTCACAAGCAAATCTATAAGTCCGCCTATTACTTGGCCTGTTTTTCCGCGCGAAAGTTCTAACACATCGGGATTCTTTTTCTGAGGCATCATGCTCGAACCCGTGCAGAACTCATCAGGCAGAATAATAAACGCAAATTCTTGAGTGTTCCATGTAATTAAATCGCTGCATAGTCTCGAAATATGAATCATTAGGACGCTCGCAAAATAATGATAATCAAGCATGTAATCACGATTTGCAACACTGTCTAAGCTATTACGGGTCGGACATGAAAAGCCTAAAAATTTCGCCGTGAACTCTCTATCAATCGGAAGTGTTGACCCGGCCAAAGCTCCCGCACCCAGTGGACATTCATTTAACGAGTCAAGCGCAAAATTTAATCTCTCATAATCGCGCATAAAAGCCTCATACCACGCGAGCCAGTAATGTCCCATTGAAATCGGCTGTGCTTGCTGCATATGAGTATAACCGGGAATTATTATAAATTTATGCCGTTCTGCGTTGTCGATAAAAATTTTTAATAAATCGCGTAAATCTTTCTTGATTTCCTGCAATCTCTCACGCAAATATAATCGTGTAGTAACAGCAACTTGATCATTACGGCTTCTGGCTGTGTGTAATTTTGCACCGAGCGGCTCTATTTCTGTTAAACGCGACTCTATATTCATGTGAACGTCTTCTAAATCTTTTGAGGGAATAAATGCGCCCGATTTGATTTCCTGCAAGACTTGATTTAAGCCCGACTCAATTTTTGCTGACTCTTCAGGCTTAAGAATTCCCGTTTGACCTAACATTTTTACATGAGCTATGCTGCCCAGTATATCGCACTCGGCCATTCTGAAATCTATATCAAGTGATTGAGTGAAATTTTTGACAGACTCGGCCGTGTCATGTTTAAATCTTCCGTGCCACATTGTTAATTATTCCTGAAAAATTTTGCTATTTCCTGAATAAGTGCTTCCTGCTCGTCTGACTTCAAGCCCGGGAATATCGGCAATGCAAGAACTTCACGCGATAAATTTTCACTCACTGGGAAGTCGCCTTCTTTGTAGCCTAAATATTTAAAGCATGGCTGTAAATGCAAAGATAACGGGTAATATACACGAACAGCAAAGCCGTTATTATTGAGATAATTCATTAAGTCGCCGCGCTTATTCTTGACTCTTATCACGTACTGATGATAAATGTGATAATTATTCTCAAGTTCAACAGGAGCCGAAATAAATTCATTCAAGTTATTTGCTTTGATTAATAATTTATAGTAATCAGCTAATTTTCTGCGCTCTTCATTCCATTTGTCGAGATACTTTAATTTAATATCAAGTATTGCCGCCTGAATAGAGTCGAGTCTGCTGTTGATTCCTATTTCGTCATGAAAATATGTCTGACCCGATCCGTGAACGCGTAATTTTTTGAGTCTCTCAGCAATATTTAAATCTCTTGTTATGTTCATACCGCCGTCGCCGCAGCCTCCGAGATTCTTTGTCGGGAAAAATGAATAGCAGCCTATATCGCCTATTGTCCCAGCCCGCAAAATTTTTTTATTCCCGTCGTCATTAATAAATCTACACGCTCCGAACGCCTGAGCAGAATCTTCTATAACTTTTACGCCCTTATCATGGAAAATTTTTATTACATTCTCAATCGGGGATAACTGGCCGAATAAATGAACCGGCAAGAATGCGCGAGTCTTACTTGTGATTTTATTTACGGCCTGATCAAGATTTATATTATAAGTATCCGGCTCAACGTCAACGAAAACGGGAGTCGCTCCCAGTCTCGCAATAGTTCCCGATGTAGCAAAAAATGTAAATGGAGTAGTAATAACTTCGTCGCCCGGTTTAATATCTATTGCCATGAGTGCGAGAAGTAATGCATCAGTCCCCGACGCACAAGAAACCGCGCAATTTTCGGGAATATCCAAATATTTTTCGCAATGAGTCTCAAAATTTTTTACTTCTTGACCGAGTATAAAGCTCTGTGCGTTAAATATTTTTTCAAGCGAGTTAAACACTTCCGGCTTTATCTCACTAAATGAACGCGCTAAATCTAAAATTGGTACTGTCAATTAATATTCATCTCCTGAATAAATTATCACTCTGAGAGGGGAATAATTTTTTACGGCCTTTGCATGTCGAACTTCTGAAATTTTGCGGGCATTTGTTTTGTTAAAGTCGCAGGCTCATGATCTTCGGGCAAAAATATATTTCCTTCTTTGTACCAGTCAACAGTCCCGCCCCTGTAATTCTTGATTCTTGACGGGTCAAAATAAAAGCTCCGCACGAGTCTATCTGCAAACCAGCCCGATAATACACCAGTGTTGCAATAGAGAATTATAATATTTTTCTTGACTATTCCCGCATGAGAGAGTGCCGCAGGTGCCGCAGCAATATTTAAATCTTCAATCGGAAAATTTATAGCTCCTGGAATATGTCCGCCGGGAATTCCGGGACGAGGGGATTTGCCGCTGTAATTCTCTTCAGGTCTCACGTCAACAAGAATATAACCCGATTTGCCCGCGTGTTCTTTCACATATTTTGAGTCAACGTCTTCAATATGAGGCTCAAATTTTGAGATTATCAACGCAGCAATAAACGCAAGCACAAATATAACGGGTGCAGCAATTATTAACGGTATTCGCTTTCTTTGTGTCATGGCAAATATTTATTCCCCTTTCGTGAATATGCTTAAAAAATGTTGAACTCGAAAATATTATACACTGCAAAATAAATTTGCTTGCTGATTAGTTCATGCTATCATACAATCATGTTAATATTTTTCTTATCTCACCAGTAAAATTTTTTGTGAAAGGAAGATTTTATTATTATGAATCTGAAAGATTTTGAGTTCTGGCTTATAGTAGGCAGTCAATATCTTTACGGCCCTGAAGTCCTTGATACTGTTGCAAAACGCGCTCAGGAGATGGCCGACAAGTTAAATGCTTCCGGTAAGCTCCCCTGCAAAGTCGTCTACAAAGTAACAGCAAAGACAAACGCCGAAATCACTGACACAATAAGAGACGCTAATCACGATAACAAATGCGCGGGAATTATTACATGGTGTCATACATTCAGCCCGTCAAAAATGTGGATTAACGGACTCGTCAATCTCCAAAAGCCTTGGTGCCACTTTGCGACTCAATATAACCGCGAGATTCCAAATGAAGAAATTGATATGGATTTTATGAATCTCAATCAGGCAGCACACGGAGACAGGGAACACGGTTTTATAGGCGCAAGACTCAGGACTCCCCGCAAAATTATAGCCGGTTATTGGCAAGACTCGGACGTTCAGGAAAAAATAGGCAAATGGATGAGAGTAGCAGCCGGAGTAGCTTTCTCGCGTTCACTCAAGATTATGAGATTCGGCGACAATATGCGTGAAGTTGCTGTAACTGAAGGCGACAAAGTAGAAGTACAGGCAAAACTCGGCTGGCAGGTCAACACTTGGCCGGTGGGCGAACTCGTAGAATTTATTGACTCTGTGAAGGATTCAGAAGTCGACTCGCTCATGAAAGAATATGAGTCGCTTTATGACATTGCAACAGAAAATATTGATGCGATTCGTTATCAAGCCCGTGAAGAAATTGCCATGAAAAAAATGCTTGATCGTGAGGGCTGCTGTGCTTTCTCGAATACTTTTGAGAATTTATACGGAATGAAGCAATTGCCCGGACTTGCGAGTCAGCATTTATTAGCGTCAGGCTACGGCTACGGAGCAGAAGGAGACTGGAAAGTTTCAGGCATGACGGCAATAATTAAATTCATGACTCAAGGCCAGAAGGGCGGGACTGCTTTTATGGAAGATTACACGTATCATATCGGCCCCGAAAATAAATACAGTCTCGGAGCTCATATGCTTGAAGTATGTCCGTCAGTTGCAGCAGGAAAACCCCGCATTGAAGTCCATCATTTAGGAATAGGCGGGAAGGAAGACCCGGCCAGACTCGTTTTTGAAGGCCACGAGGGGAAGGCAGTAGTTGTGAGTCTTGTCGATATGGGCGGAAGATTGCGCTTAATTTGTCAAGATATTAAATGTGTAAAACCCATTATGTCAATGCCTAATTTGCCGGTCGCGCGAGTCATGTGGCAGGCAATGCCGAATTTACGAACCGGTTTAGAGTGCTGGATTCTTGCTGGCGGTGCTCATCATACAGTTTTGAGTTATGACGTTGACGCTGAACAAATGAGAGACTGGGCGCGCATTATGGATATTGAATTCGTCCATATCAGCAAGGACACAACAACGGAGAGTCTCGAAAGAGATTTATTATTATCAGATATAGCATGGAGGTTAAAATAATAATGCTGCTTGAAAAATTACGTCAAGAAGTTTATCGCGCAAATATGGAACTCCCCGAAAAAAATTTAGTCGTCTACACATGGGGCAATGTCTCAGGAATTGACAGGGAGAAGGGGCTAATCGTAATAAAGCCTTCAGGAGTCGAATATGAAGATTTAACGCCTGAAAATCTCGTAGTTGTCAACATGAATAATAAAATTATCGAGGGTGATTTAAATCCTTCGTCTGACACAAAGACTCACGTCGAATTATATAAGACATTTCCTGAAATCGGCGGAATAGTTCACACTCATAGCCCTCACGCTGTAGGATGGGCGCAGGCCGGCCGTGATATTCCCTGTTATGGGACGACTCAGGCAGATTATTTTTACGGTGCAGTGCCATGTACTAGAAATTTGACCGCTCAAGAAGTCAATGACGACTACGAATTAAATACGGGCAAAGTCATAGCAGAGACTTTCAGAGAAAGAAAATTAGATCCCGTAGCGATTCCCGGAGTAATTTGCCGCTGTCATGGGCCTTTCTCGTTCGGTAAGAATCCAGCTCAAGCCGTTTATCATGCAGTAGTCCTTGAAGAAGTCGCAAAAATGGCAATGTATACAATCACTATAGAGCGCAACGCAGACCCCGCCCCGCAATATGTCTTAGATAAGCACTATTTACGCAAGCACGGGCCAAATGCTTATTACGGACAAGGGAATTAATTAGAGAAAATTTTTTATCGGGCTGTCTTGTTTTATACGGGACGGCTCATTTTTTTTTTGTTATCTATATAATACGCATATTACTGAATTGAAATTTACACGCATT
Source organism: Synergistaceae bacterium (assembly GCA_017444345.1). Classification (NCBI taxonomy): domain Bacteria; kingdom Thermotogati; phylum Synergistota; class Synergistia; order Synergistales; family Synergistaceae; species Synergistaceae bacterium. The sequence continues at coordinate 11,249 of JAFSWW010000088.1, forward strand.
TATTGTAGCATTCACTTATCTCAATTATACGGCTTCAAAAATTTAATATTTATTTTATATGGAGGGAAATTTTTTCATGAAAAAATTATTATTCCTTGTTCTTGCGCTTGTTATGATTATATGCGTATCTTCAGCAAGTGCAAAAGATGTAGTAATTGCATTCTCGCAAATCGGTCAAGAGTCGGACTGGAGAACAGCTAACACTGATGATTTACGTTCGGCAATCGAGAATCACCCGGGCTGGAAATTAGTTTATGACGACGGCCAGCAGAAACAGGAGAATCAAATTAAGGCACTCCGAAATTTCATAACTCAGGGCGTGGATTATATTTTATTCACGGGCGTTGTGTCAACTGGCTGGGATGAAGTATTGAAGGAAGTAAACGAGGCAGAAATCCCCCTCCTTCTTGTAGATAGACTCCCTGACTGCGCGGATAAAATTGATTATGTTGCAGCGTTCGGCGGTGATTTTGTAGAAGAGGGCCGCAGACAAGTTGCATGGGTCGGCGAATATCTCAAGAGCATAGGACAGGGCGACAAAGATTTTAATATCGTCATCATGGAAGGCACGACGGGAGCAAGTGCACAGACCGGACGAACTGAAGGCAATCTTAAGGCGTTAAAAGAATATCCGCATTTGAAACTTGTCGGTCAGCAGTCAGGAAATTTCACGCGCGCTGAAGGTCAGGCAGTTATGGAGAGCTGGCTTAAGTCGATTCCTAAGATTGATATATTAATCGCTCAAAATGACGACATGGCACTCGGAGCAATTGACGCAATCAAGGCCGCCGGAAAAGTTCCCGGAAAAGATATTATTATTGTCGGCTGTGACTCAGTTAAGGCAGCATTTGACGCTATTGTAGCAGGTGAAATGAACTGCACAGTAGAATGCACCCCGCTTTATGGCGCGTTTGTAGTTCCCACGATTGAGGCATTAGAGCGCGGCGAAAAATTTAGCAGAACAGTCATTCACCCTGAAGAAGGAGTCTTTGACATGAACGGCGGAATAGATTTAGGCACAGTTAAATCAATCAAAGCAGCTGACGTAATTTCACAGCGAAAATATTAATATACAGGAGAAAAATTTATCATGAAGAAAAAATTAATCGCGTCAATTCTCACATTAGCAATGATTTTCGGAGCAGCCCCGGCAGTTTTCGCGGCTCCCATTAAGATCGGTATATCAATTTGGAGTTCAACGGACACACTCGGCAGTGAGTGTAAAAGAATGATAGACGCAGCAGCAAAGGCACTCGGAGTCGAAACTCAATGGGTAGATCAGGCTCATATTTCCGAGCAGGTTACATCAAGTGCTGAGACTCTAGCTTTGGCAGGGTGCGACGGCATAATAATCTGCAACAGTGCCAGTGCTGAAATGGGATCAGTTATTAAGACCTGCGACGAGAACGAGGTATATGTAGCTCAATTCTTTAGAGTAATCGATAAAGACGCTAACCCCGAAGAATATAAACAGGCTTGCGAGTCAAAATATTATGTCGGTGCAGTCCACGAGTCAGAATTTGACAACGGGAAAAATTTAGTGCTCATTCTCGCAGGCAAAAAGGGATGCCGCAAAATCGGTCTTGAAGGCTGGGAACCCGGCGACGCTACATTTTTAGGACGCTGGGCAGGTTATAAGGCCGGAGTCGAGGCTTGGAACGCTGAACATCCAAATGATAAAGTAGTCTTGCTTGAACCTCAATACGGACGCACAACGACTGACACGGGACGTGCTACAGCTGAAGCAATCATTGACGCAAATCCTGATATTGACGCTCTTATCGTAGCAGGCGGCGGCGGTGATACTTTACTCGGAGCAATTGCGGCAATCGAGGCCAAAGGACTCACAGGAAAAATCGCAGTAGTATCTACAGATTTCTTATCAGATTTGGACGCTAAATTAAAGTCAGGTGCTATGGCTGCTGAATCAGGCGGACATTATGCAGATCCGTTTTTCGCTTTCTTAATGGTCTATAACACTATCAGGGGCAAATTTGCGACTAAGACTGACGGATTTTATGATATGGTCTTCCCGTATATGTATGTTGCATCGCCTGAAGATTACGAGACTTACGCGAAATTCTTTACTGGTAATGCGCTGCCTTATAATGAAGAAGAGATCAAGAAACTTGCTGATTTAAGTTATGACGATTTAGCGGCGGCTTGTGCAAAATTGTCAGTTGAAGACGCAGCAGCAAGGCATTCAAAGTAGGGCAGTCATGTAAATTATTTTGAGCTGGTCTGAACATGGCCGGCTCTTTTTTTTGTGATAAATAAAAGGTGTGATTTAACAATGCAAAATTTCAAGAATTCAAGATTTTACGGATATATGATTCTTGCAGTAATGGTTATATTCTTTTACGGTTTATTCAAGTTTCTAACGCCGTCAAATTTCGGGAGCACGGCAAATTTATATTCTTATTTTCAGTCGTCTATTATATATTCAGTCGGAGGCTGCGGGCTGTATTTTATTGTCGTAATGGGATTATTTGATTTTGCGGTCGGGTCAAATATAGTATTATCTTCAATAGTGGGCGTTATTTTGTCAGAAAAATTCGGTTATCTCGGCTTTGTAGTAGGCTGTGTAGGTTGTGCGACTCTTGTCGGAGTAATAATCGGAATGCTTTATAATAAATTAAATGTTCCTTCAATGATTGTAACAGTGGGAATCATGCTCGTATTAGAAAGTGTAGCAGTTTTCGCGGCTGGCGGGGTAAAGCAGACTCTTGCTCCCGAAATGAGATTTTTTTCAGGTGCACCGGGTAATATAATTCTAGCTCTCTTAGCATTTGCCCTCATGTGGTTTATCTTGAATTATACGAGAATAGGCACATATTGTAACGCAATCGGAAGTAACGAATTTACAGCTAAAAATATGGGCATTGACGTAAAGAAATATAAATTAATCGGCTTTGCACTCCTTCATTTTTTCGTGGGAATCATGGCAATTCTTACAGTTTCATATGGCACGACTATGACGGCACTAACAGGAATGTCAACAATGAGCCGAAATTTTCAGCCTTTAATGGGAACATTTTTCGGAGTAGCTTTCAGGAAATACGGCACTCCCATAACCGCAATTGTAATCGGTGAATTTATCATCGCGATAATATTTAATGGATTCGTCGCACTGGGAGCACCTACAACTATTCAAAATGTAGTAACAGGCGCAGCACTTCTCTTGATAGTTACGTTGACAGCACGGGGCGGCCGGGGGGCAGTCGTGAAATAGAAGGGCGCGAATCATGACGGAAAATTTTTTAGCGGCACATTTCGGAATTTTTTGCAGTAACCGCGCTTTATTCGTAAAGTAGGAGGGCGGCGAATCATGACGGAAAAATTTTTAGCAAAGTATTTCGGGATAACTCGCAGTAATCGCGCTTTATTCGTAAAGTAGGAGACGCGAATCATGATAGAAAAATTTTTAGCAAAGTATTTCGGGATAACTCGCAATAATCGCGCTTTATTCGTGAAATAGGAGGCGTTAATAATGTCAGATAAAATATTACTTGAAGCAAAACACATTGATAAAAGATTCGGAATCACTCACGCAGTTAATAATGTCAGCTTGAATATTTCAGCCGGAGAAATCAGGGCATTAATCGGCGAAAACGGTTCGGGCAAGTCTACATTCTGCCAAATGTTATGCGGGATTTACACAATAGGCGGAGGGACTTTCACACTTGACGGCCAAGTTATGCACATTAAGAATCAGGTCGAGGCAAATAATCTCGGAGTCTCTATAATAGTTCAGGAAATGGGCACTTTATCGGGCTTGACTGTCGCAGAAAATATATTTTTAGGCCATGAAGCCCCGTTTATGCATTATGGAATCAAGGACACCCGCGCAATGATTCGGGAAGGCCAGAAATTGCTTGATGAGTACGGATTTAAGAATATACGCGCCGGAGCAATGATCGATAATTATAATTTTGAAGATAGAAAGCTAGTAGAAATTGTGAAAGCTACTTATATGAAGCCTAAAATTTTAATAGTCGACGAGACAACTACGGCATTATCTCGAAAAGGAAGGCTTGAGCTCTATAAAATTATTAACGAAATCAGAGAAGACGGCCGGAGCGTTATATTTATTAGTCATGATTTAGGCGAGATTTTATTACAATGCGACACTATCAGCATTTTACGAGACGGCGAATATATTGACACGGTGAATGCTAAGGACGTTAACGAGGATGATTTAAAGCGTCTCATGGTAGGCCGCGAAATAGGCTCGGCTTATTACAGGACTGATTACGGCAAAGAAATTTCACCGGAAGTAGTAATAAGCGTTAAAGATGTTACAGTTCCGGGACAAATTCAAGATATCAGCTTTGATTTACATCGCGGGGAGATTTTAGGGTTCGGCGGTCTGTCAGAGTGCGGAATGCATGAGGTCGGCAAAGCAGTATTCGGAGCTTCACTTGATAGAACGGGCAGCGTCAAACTTTCTGACGGAACAGAAATTAATGATATACCTTCAGCAATAAAGCACTCAATTGCATATGCATCGAAAGATAGGGACAACGAGTCTATAATTCTTAATGAGAGCATAAGAAATAATATAGTATTGCCCTCACTCGATGACTTGGCCATGAGAAAATTATTAAGTTCCCGCAAATTAAACAAGTTCGCCAAAGAACACGCCGAGAAAATGCAGACGAAGATGCAGGGAATCCATCAATTTATTTCGGATTTGTCCGGCGGAAATAAGCAAAAAGTTGTCTTAGCCCGCTGGATAGGCAAGGGCAGTGATATATTAGTTCTTGACTCGCCGACTAGAGGGATCGACGTTAAAGTCAAACAGGCAATTTACGCGCTCATGCAGGAATTAACGGCTCAGGGCAAGTCTATAATCATGATAAGTGAAGAGATTCCCGAACTTCTCGGAATGTCCGACAGAATATTAATAATGAAGGACGGTAAAATCAACGGGGAATTTATACGCAGTGAGTCTTTATCCGAAGAAGATTTAATTGCTAAAATGGTATAAGCAGGTGAATATTATGGCAGAAAAAAACGAACTCCAACAATCAAAAATTTCTCAAATTCTCGGCAGCGATTTATTTAAAGGGTTATTGCCGTTTATCGGGCTTGTAATAATTCTCGGAGTCATGTATTGGCTTACTGGCGGGAAGATTTTACAGCCCCGCAGATTGAGATTATTATTATCACAAGTCTATTATCCCATGATAGTAGCAACCGGCGTATTTTTTGTAATGACTCTGGGCTCGATTGATTTCACAGAAGGTTCGACACTGGGTGTTGCTTCAATAGTCGTGTCAATGCTTTCATTTTATAGTATACCGCTCGCAATTATCGGGGGGATTTTAACGGGGGCGGCAATCGGGGCTGTAAATGGATTCTTTCACGTTAAATTCAGACTTCAAAGTTTCATAGTTACAATTTGCACAATGTATTTATTTCGCGGGGTCTGTGCATATCTCACGACCGAGACGGCAATTCCAGCTTCTGCAGCTATAAAGGCTCTTGACAGCGATAATCTGAAAATTGCTATAACCGTTGGAGTATTAATTATTGCGTTCTTCCTGTTTAGATTTACCAGAATCGGCAATGACGTTAAAGCAGTAGGTTCAGGAGAGACAGCCGCGAGATTTTCAGGAGTCCGCACTGACAGAGTGAAATTTTTAGCGTTTGTTGCTGCGGGGGCGTTAACTGGGCTTGCTGCATTTGTGAATGTTATCAAAGTAGGCTCAATTACGGCGACTGCAGGGAATCAATTAGAGACTCAAATATTAATCTCGTTAGTTCTCGGCGGACTTCCCATAACAGGCGGCGCAAAAGTAAGATTCTCAAATATTATAGTCGGCACTCTCATGTATACAGTTTTGAATAATGGCTTAGTCATGTTAGGCTATGAGTCTGCAACCCAGCAATTAATAAAGGGTGTAGTATTCTTGATTTTCGTAGCGTTGACCATTGACCGCAAAGCCCTGAAAGTTATCAAGTAACATGATAGCAGCAATATCCCGGGCGGGGAAGG
>JAFSWW010000089.1 GCA_017444345.1 Synergistaceae bacterium
ACTTATACAAGATTTATGTATTTTACAAGCGAGGTATCATAAATTTATGCAAAAATTTCTTGATTTCTTAAAGGATATAACGACACTTAGAACTGTCTGGGTTGATAAAGGCCAGGGCAAATGGATCGTTAAAAAACGTATGCACCCAGTTTTAAGAGTATTATTTTTTGTGATGGCTGTTAGTGTCGGTGCAGGTGCTTATATGAATTTTTCGGCAATGAGTGAGATTCACAAGGCAAATGCGCAGCCCGATCCCGTTATTTCTGAGAAAAAATTATTGCCCGAACCTGAAAAAATTATAGCTGTTACTGATTCGAGTCCTGTTATTGTTAATGAGCCAAAACCTGAAATAAAGCAGGAATTTACGCCGAATACAAGAATTGCGGCCAAGTCAGAAATTAAACCGGATTCAGTAATTAATTTAAACTCGGAGAAGGGCGACATTTTTGAGCATCCTAGAAATTTATTACCCAGCAATAATAAACTCAGAATCGAAATCAGCAAATCCAAATATGAATTAAATTTATACGATGGCAGCGAGTTAATAAGGACTTATAAAATAGCAGTCGGACGCAACCCCGGCGATAAAATGAGAGTCGGCGATCATAGGACTCCAACCGGAAAATTTAAAATAGTATCAATTGAACCGTCTTCAACATGGAAACACGATTTTGGCGACGGCAAGGGCAAAATTTCAGGAGCTTACGGGCCATGGTTCATAAGACTCGATGCTAAGGGCTGGAAGGGTATAGGAATTCACGGGACTCACGATCCTGACTCGCGCGGGACAATGGCAACTGAAGGCTGTATCAGGCTCAGCAATGAAGATATAAGCGAGTTAAAGCAATATGCTTATAGAAATATGCCCGTTATTATTCGTGAAAATTAAAGGAGGCTTTAATAATAAATGCTTAAATGCGGTATAGTGGGCTTGCCTCTATCAGGAAAATCTACAATTTTTAACGTGATTACACGTGCCGGAGCTGAAGTCAAACCCTATGCAGGCGGTAAAACTGAGCCAAACCGTGCACTCGTCAGCGTACCTGATTCAAGATTTGATAAACTCGTAGAAATTTTTGCACCTAAAAGCGAGAAACCTGCAGATGTTGAATTTGTAGACTTGGCCGGACTTTCACGCGATGCAGGCAAGGGAGCAGGACTCGGAAATTCTTTCTTGTCGTTCGTGTCTGAATCTGAAGCGTTATTACATGTTATTCGCGTATTCAATAATGACTCAGTGCCTCATCCGGAAAATTCTATAGATCCACTAAGAGACTGGCAAATAGTAGAGTCAGAATTAATTTATCGCGATTTAGGAGTTATCAGCGGCAGACTCTCAAGACTCGACGAGAAAAAAATCAAGAAAAAATTAACTCCTTCAGAAAGCAGCGAGCTTGATTTATTAAAGCAATTAGAAGATTTCTTAATGAATGAGAGGCCGTTACGTGAATTTAATTTGACGGATGAACAAAAAAAATCGCTGTCAGGTTTTGCATTCTTGACTCTCAAGCCTGAATTAATCGTGTTAAATCTTGATGATTCACAAACGGGAGAAATTCCCGAACTTGAGCCGCTCAATAAATTAATGCAGGAAAAAAATTTAGACTCTGTTAAAGTTTACGGCTCTACAGAAATGGAACTCGAACAGCTTGACCCTGAAGACCGGGCCGAATTCATGAAAGATTTAGCAATAACTGAACCGGGAAGAGACAGGCTCATTCACGAGGCTTATAAATTGCTGGGCTTGATTTCTTTCTTTACGAGCGGCTCCGATGAAGTTCGTGCGTGGACGTTAAAAGAAGGCTCTAATGCAGTCGACGCGGCGGGGACTATACATTCAGATTTGGCGAGGGGCTTTATACGCGCTCAAGTTGTAGCATACGATGATTTTATAGCAAATAACGCTTCAATTGCACAATGCCGCGAAAAAGGAGTATTAAGACTCGAAGGCAAGGACTATATTGTTAAAGACGGCGACATGATAGAAATTAGATTCAACGTGTAAAATAAAATCTCTCCCCTAGTCATACAAGGCCGGGGGAGTAAAAATTTTTACAGCTCATTGAGTAAAAGAAATTTTACCGAGTGCCGAATTTGTAATTTGATTTATTTCTTCTTGTGTCATGCCTCTAGCTTTCATAGAAGACACAAAAGAGTTAAACATCTCGTTACGCCCCTCAGTTCGTCCTTCAGCTCGTCCCTCAGTTCGTCCTTCACCTATAAGCTCCTGTTCTCTCATTAATAGCAGCATGTATTTACTCCTCCAATCTGCGTTTTGTTTTGCAATATATAATAATTTCTCTAATTTCTTGATAAACGAGTCCTCTTCTGAAGTCTTCCCCGTCATGAAAAAATCAAGAAATGCCCTTAATTCTTTGCTAATATCATCAAGTATTCCCCTTGCATTAAGGAAAATTGTATAAGCTCCGTCATTAAGATTCAGGCCGCTTTCTTCTTTACAAGTATTATAAAAAGTGTAAATGTGCCTGCCATATCCAAACGGATCAAACGTGCAAATAAATATCACAAATGTATCAGGCAAGTTATTATAATTTCCTGACTTCACTAATATATCACTTGATAGAGCCTTGAGACCTAATGCTATTTGATACGCATGAGAACGCCGAGCTAAATCTTTCTTGTTCATTGTCTGAGCTTCACAGACTGCAAGTTTACGATTATCAAATTTTGAGAAAATATCAAATCTTACTCCCCTAGTGTCAAATGTTTCTCTCTCACTTTTCTGGGCTTGAATAATCTTCACTTTTCTGATGTCCATATCAGGCAAAATCCGTCTAATCATTTCCGTGCAGACTTCTTCATTATTCATAATTTTGCCGAAAAGAAAATCATTAGCAAGCGTTAAATTCTCCCATAAAAGACTCTTATCCCGTATTAAAAAATTTTTATTCTCTATAATCAGCTCACTCCAATATTATAAATTATGTAGTGAAGGATCGGGCAAAACTTCAGACTCTGTAAAATTTTTCCGCATAAAATTATTATATCCAGCAGCAGCAATCATTACGGCATTATCTGTACAGCGTTTAATTTCAGGCAGCCAGACTCTAAAATTTTTTTGTTCGCATAATGCCTCACGTAAAGCACTATTTGCAGAGACTCCACCTGACGCAGAAATTTTGTTAATTCCCGTTAATTTCACAGCAAGATTTAATTTCGTAATAAGTGATTCTATTATAGAATTCTGAAACGAAGCGCATAAATCATTAACCGGCATTGAGTCAGAATCATTAAATTTTTTCACCTGCCATAATAAAGCCGTCTTAAGCCCGCTAAAACTAAATTCTATTTTGTCCGAATTCTTTAACGGCACAGGGAAGTCAAACGCGCGGGGATTCCCATTTTTAGCGAGTCTATCAATTTCAGGGCCTCCGGGATATGGCAGACCTAAAATTTTCGCGGCTTTGTCATATGCTTCTCCTGCTGCATCGTCGCGAGTCTCCCCTAATAATTCATAATTCCCGAATGATTCTACTTTTATGATTTCAGTATGTCCGCCCGACACTATTAATGACAAGAAAGGCGGTTCTAAATCCGAGTCAACAAGCGGCGCAAATAAATGTCCTTCTAAGTGATTAACGCCTATTAATGGAACTTGCCAGACTTGAGATAATGCCTTTGCTGTCTGAACTCCGACAATTAGCGAACCCATTAAGCCCGGCCCTCTTGTTACTGCTATAAGATTTAAATTTTTGCCTGAAATATTGCACTCTTTCAAGCATGAGTCTATCAAGGGCAAAAGATTCTCTAAATGTTTACGCGCTGCAAATTCAGGAATTACCCCGCCGAATCTCGAATGATCACGAATTTGACTCGATAAAAGCTCGCATAAAATTTTTTTATCCCCGTCTATAATTGCAACTCCGGAGTCATCGCAGCTAGTTTCTATTCCCAGTGTAATAAAGCTCATAATCACATAAACGCACTATCAGAAATAAAAGAAGGCCAAGCACTGCTCACAAAATCATCATATGAGTCAAATAAAGGCGGGTCGACAATATAGTCATTAAAAATATTCTGCTCAAATTTTCCTAGTGCAAGCTCCCCGAACCATAATTTATTGTCGCACTCTCTATTATGCGAGAACACAAGCATTTATTACGCCTCCCCTAAATTTAATCGTGAAAGAGTTGCTATTGATTGACAAGTCATAGAAAGCCCCCGCCCTGAGTCGTCAAGTTTTTCGGCCGATTTGAATTTGAGATTTATATTAAAGAATTGCGATAAATTATTAATTATTATTTCTCTATATTTATTCAATCTAGGCACTTGAGCACACACAAACGAGTCAACGAATTCAACACGCCAGCCCTGAGAATTTACGAGATTCAAGACTTCCCGCAAAAGTTTTATACTATCTATATTTTTATAGCGCAAATCACTCGCAGGAAATAAATTCCCTATATCAGGCAGCCCGGCAGCTCCTAAAATCGAGTCCATTATTGAATGAGTCAATAAATCCGCGTCTGAATGGCCAAGCAAGCCCAGACTCGAGTCAATCAAGACACCGCCGAGAATTAATTTTCTTTCAGGGACTAATTTATGAACGTCAAAGCCCAGCCCGGTCCGAATTATTTTATTATTGCTGACAAGTGAACGCGCTAATCTCATGTCATAATCAGTAGTAATCTTGAAATTAAATTTTTCGCCGTCAACATATTTTAATTTATCGGGATAAACTTTCAGCCACGCCTCGGCCTCATCTTTTGAATCCGGGCAATTTTTCAGGACATCAAATAATTTCATTCTCGGAAATACTTGCGGCGTTTGAGTTATATACAAATTATCGCGGTCAACGCATGAAATATTATTATCGTCAATGCGCTTTAACGCGTCAGAAACGGGCAGAACTGGGACGACTCCGCAATCTTCATTAACTGAATCCATGAGTCTAGCAAATAATTCTTGAGTCGCTAGCGGCCTTGCTGCATCATGAACTAAGACATAATCACAGCTTGACTCTTTAAGCCCCGAACAGACTGACTCGGCTCGTGTGCTGCCGCCTTTTGCGATTTTCAACGGGATTGAATGATTCGGCCAGTCAACGCTATAACCTTCAGGCAGAACTATAATAATTTCCTGAATTCCCGAATCCCGTAATTTTTCGGCCTCGTCCGCGCTCCATTGCCATAATGGCTTATTGTCAAGAGTCATGAACTGCTTTTTTTTGCCGCCCATTCTTGTGCCTGAACCGCCCGCAGCAATAATAAACGAAAAATTTTTACCTGTCATAATTCTACCTTCATTCTTGAACGTAAAGCAGTGTGCAGTGTGAGCTTATCAGCAAATTCTATTAAGCCGCCGACTGGAAGTCCTGACGCTAAACGTGTAATCTTGATTTTATTATGTCCCTTTATGGATCTTAACGAGTCTAAAAGCGTGTAATAATTCATATCGCCTTCAATTTTAGGATTAGTAGCTATAATAATTTCTTCGGGCTTAAGTGCTTTAACATGAGACACAAAAAAATCTAAGTCCTTTTCCGTCAATCCCTTGTCATTGTCATCAACTGAAATTGAATCAGAATAAGACTCAATCTCTGAGGCAAAATCAGACTCAGGATCAGGGGCTATATTTGCCGATAATTTTTCAGTGTTCAAGACATGATACAGCCCGTTATAGATTCCTGCGTGTTCAAAGGCTGACAAAGACTCTACATTTTCGACGACGCATAAAATATTTTTGTCCCTGATAGGATCTTCGCAGATATTACACGGGTCTTGTTCGGAAATATTCCCGCATTGTGAGCACGTATAAAGATTTTTGCGCAAATTTGAGAATAACGAGCCGAAATGCTGTAAATATTCCTCGTCCTGCTGAATCAAAAAAAATGCTATTCTCCGCGCGCTTTTAGTTCCTATACCGGGCAATTTCTTTAATTCTTTTGCTAGAGTGTCAAGTATTTCCATATTGTAATAACTAGAATCCCGGCATCATTGCACCGAGTGCGCCTGTAATACTGCCCATTCTTTCGTTCATTAATTCGCGGCTTTTCTTGAGTCCCTCGTTCACAGCTGAAATAATTAAATCTTCTAACATGTCTTTATCTTCAGGGTTAATGACTTCGGGATCTATTTTTATCGCAACAATATCGCCCTGTCCTGTAAAAGTCGCTGCTACCATTCCACCGCCGACACTGGCTTCAACTGTTTCCTTTGCTAAATTCTCCTGAATCTGCATCATTTGAGTCTGCATTTGGCGGGCTTGTTTCATTATATTATTAATCTTCATGATAAAAAATTTCTCCCCTGTTTATATAAATATTATTGAATCAGATTCTATCACGATTTATTTATTTAATTTTTCAAGTTTTATGCTTAACTCTTCCCACTGTGAATAAAAATTTTGTAATTCTTTATCGAGATTATCGCGTTCAATCATCAAAGATTTAATTTTGCTTGAGTCTGCTAATATTTCAGGCTGACACAATAAATTATCGATCTCGTTAATTCGCGACTCAGAATCAGAAATATTTTTTTCCGACTGGGCAATTAATTTTTTTGTCGCGCGAATCTCCTGTAAATTTTCATTGCGGGATAAATTTTTCGACTTGGCCGGAGATTTTATAATTTCCTGATTACTTGTTAATGACTCCTCGCGTTTTTCGAGAAAATATGAATAATTCCCCTGATAATCGTATAAATTGCCGTCTCTGATCTCTAAAACTCTTTCAGCTAAGACGTCTAAAAAATGTCTATCATGTGAGACTATTAATAACGTGCCTTGATATTTCAACAAAGCCCGTTCTACGATTTCGCGTGTATTCTGGTCTAAATGATTTGTAGGCTCATCAAGAATCAAAAAATTTGTCTCACTGAGCATTAATTTATACAGAGCCAGCCTTGCTTTCTCCCCGCCTGATAAGACACTTGCAGACTTGTTAATATCATCGCCGGAAAACAAGAAAGCACCCAGCAGATTACGGCGTTCCACGTCATTCAAGCGTGAAGACACGGCCCGGGCCTCTTCCCATACAGTATTAGAATAATTTATATTTTGCGCGCTTTCTTGCGAGTAATAAGCAAATTTCACGTTATGACCGAGCTTTATATTTCCATTTGAAGGCGATTCGTTCATGCTCAAGAGTCTTAATAGTGTAGACTTCCCTGCGCCGTTAATTCCTACAAGTGCGACACGTTCACCGCGATTAATTATAAAATTTACGTCATGAAACACGCACAAATCATCATAATTTTTCGCGAGATTAACAACTTTCAGGACTTCCCAGCCGCTTTGAGGTGCTTCGGGGATATTAATTTTTACGCTTTTATCGTGTGAGGCGAGTTCAATTCTATTAATTTTTTCGAGCTGCTTAATACGACTCTGAACTTGGGCGGCCTTAGTTGCTTTATACCTGAATCTATTAATAAATGACTCGATTCGCTTGATTTCGCTTTGTTGACGAGTGAATGATTTAATTAATAATTCCTGATTCTGCGCCTTAATTTCGAGAAACTCATCATAATTATACGGGTAAAATTTTATAATTCCGTGTTCAAGATCTGCAATTGAGTCCGCAATATTTTCGAGAAATCTTTGATCATGTGATACAGCAGCGACCGCCCCCCTATGAGTCCTAAGCCAGCCCTCAAGCCATTCCATGCTCTCAGTGTCTAAATGATTAGTAGGCTCGTCAAGTAATAATACATCAGGGGACTCAAGCAATAATGCAGCCATAGCAATTCTCATTTTCCAGCCTCCGGAAAAATCGCGGCAATTCTTAGACTCGTCGCCCCTCTTGAAACCGAGTCCGTGCAAAACTTTCATGGCCATTGACTCGAAAGCGAACCCGCCGGAATTCTCGAATCTGCGTTCAAGTCTTGTATATTCATTCAATAAAGACTCGTGATTAATATTATCTTGAGTGAATGATAATTTTTGCTCGACCTCGCGTAATTTTGACTCGATTTCTGCAATACCAGCGCGGGATTTCAAATATTGCATTAACGGCACCGGCTCAAGCTCGATTAAATCCTGCGGCAAATATCCGACAGTTAAATTTTTTGAGCGTTCAATTATGCCGTCATCGCTTTGAATTTCGCCCGTTATGACTCGTAAAAGTGTAGTCTTGCCTGCACCATTCGCGCCGACAATGCCGATTCGTGAGTTATCCTGAATCTGCAAATTTAATTTATTAAATATTATTCTCTCACCGAACGAGAGACTCAAATTTTTTATATCTATCATAGTGAATAATACTATCATAAAATTTTTTGTGCGTGAGTAGACGGGCGGGCGGGAATAAAATTTTTTACGCGTTACATGATATAAAATTTTTGCGAATACGTAAAGGGGGATGGGCGGGCATTATATAGCAAGTGCAGTGAATAAAATTTTTGTGTGAGAA
>JAFSWW010000090.1 GCA_017444345.1 Synergistaceae bacterium
CATTCATTAAATACTATTTCTCTTACGTCGGGAGAAATCATGTCTGCTGATTCTTTTATGCGCTTTAGTGTATATTCAGGCAAAATTAGTTGATCAAAAGTGTATCTAGGCTCTTCGGCGTGGTAATTTAGCGATAATTTTTTATAGTCGAACTCGCTATTATTATTGCCGGACTCTTTTGCGATTTCTTGATTTACCGGCCTAAAATTTGGATTCACACGGCTGTAATTTAATTTCACGTCTGAATCTTGGCCTGTTATATCACGAATGATATTAATTATTTCAGAGTCATAGTCAGCACGTAAAGACTCATTCATAATATATATAATTCTTTTATTGCTGGTGAAGAACTCTATATCACGTGAATTTATTATACCGTAAAATTTTTTGAGAGAGGCGCATAATTTCTCGCATAAAATTTTTTGACTTGACTCGTTATTATCAGGTAAACAGATAAATATTTTCATGATTTTAGCGCTCGATTATTACCATTTTTTCTTGACCTAGCAAATTTTTTACTTCTTTGTCGGGTGTGTCAAGAGTATCTTTGTAAATTTCAACTCCGCCGTCAATTTTTCCGCCTGAAGTCTTCGCCGTAACGTGTGTATAACCTTTTTCGCGTGCTGCCTTAAGTGCCTCATATGATCTAGTATTCTTGCATTTTTCCATAACTGAGGGAATTTCAGCTACAATAGCACTATCGATTTTTTTCTCGGTGAAATACTTGTCTATCTTGTCCCATACAAATTTTATAGTGAACTTCACGAGAAAATATCCTAGAACAGCTAAAGCTCCCCAGCCTAATAAACTAAATAACATTTATTTATCCTCCTACAAAATTTTTTATGCGTAAATTTTCATGCCTTCTGAGATCTCGTCTGAAATTTCGTCGCCAGTAATCTCAAAACTTGAATTGCGCCTGACATCCTTTAACTTAACTTTTTTTGCGCTCCTGTATACATTCTCGATAATGGCCTCTTGTATATCTTTGTCGCGCATTGTCTGTTGAATCGTATACTTATTGATTACACCTTTTATGACGTAAACAGCAGCAACAGCAGCACCGCCGATCAGTACAGCAGCTCCGAGTTTGAATAATAAATCCCACATTTATTTTGCGCCTCCTTCTATTATGAGCGTTCCATTTCCGGAAACCATTTCATTCTCTAGGCGTTTATCAAGAGATTCATATTTCACGAGCAAAGAAGCTTGAATATTTTTCTTGTTGAAGTTAATATTAAATTGCTTATTGACGAGCTTTAAAGTCTCGTTATTTGCTTTGAAGACAAGAGCATCACAGCCATTTTGCATTAATTCGTCGTGTGCTTCTATCCAGTTCATGACCTCATCAAATGAAAAACTTGTAGAAGTTGACAATGCCCCGAAATTACGTATTAAAGTTTTCTCGGCCTCTTCGCGTTTATCAGCTTGAAATTTGCTGATTATCCTGTC
The DNA here is from genome assembly GCA_017444345.1 of Synergistaceae bacterium. Lineage (NCBI taxonomy): Bacteria > Thermotogati > Synergistota > Synergistia > Synergistales > Synergistaceae > Synergistaceae bacterium. The sequence goes on from JAFSWW010000090.1 coordinate 1,453, forward strand.
AATTATACAGCCAGCCGCAAAAGATCCGCCGCCAAGTGCAAATAAACTCATGAGTGATACCTCCATAAATTTTGACCTCCTGAAAAAGTTAAAAATTTTATACGCAAAGATTTTATTACATTTTACAGGGGAGGGGGGTATTATGAGAAATACTGATTTTATATTACAAAAAAATTACTGAAATTTTCATGATATAATGACACTGTTTGAGCTAGAAATTTTACGAAAAAATACAAGTTTTACAGCTACAAAAATATTAATTTTTATGAGTGATAATAAGACTTCACGAGGGGCAAAAATTTTTCTTGTATATAAATTTTAAGGAGATAATTATTCATGACAGAACGCGAAAAAATGACAGCAGGAGAATTATATAATCCTACAGATCCCGAACTCGTTAAATTGCGTCAAAGGGCTCATAAATTATGCGCTCAATATAATAATATAATCGACGACGAGGACGAATTAAAATATTTAATCTTGCGTGAGTTATTGCCGGATTATGACCCCGACGAGATTTATTTTCAGGGGCCTATTTATTTTGACTACGGAGTTAATATTCACATCGGGCGAAATTTTTACGCGAATTTCAACACGACAATTTTAGATGTCTGCCCGGTCTATATCGGCGATAATGTAATGCTAGGCAATAATGTATCACTCTTGACTCCACTTCATCCGCTCGAATACGCAAAAAGAAATCCCCGAATGAATCCAAACGGAGATTTAATTATTCAAGAATATGGGAAGCCGATTATTATAGAGTCAAATTGCTGGCTTGCCGGAAATGTTACAGTTACTGCCGGAGTCAAAATCGGTGCGGGCTGTGTAATAGGTGCCGGGAGTGTAGTAACGCGCGACATCCCCCCGAATTCTTTAGCCGTCGGAGTCCCCTGTAAAGTTATTCGCGAAATTATTCAGGTTAAAGAGTAAGAAAGCCCGGCAAAACTTTTTCAAGCTCGGAAAAATCATATTCACCGACTGATTGACCCTCCCGGAATAATACAGCACCTCCGGGAGTTCCTGCTATTCCGAATTGTGCGTGTCTTGCTTCCTTAGGGCCGTTCACTTCACAGCCCATCACGGCAACTGATACACCGTCCGGCAAATTCTTTAATAAAGGCTCAACAATTTTTACAAGTTTCATGACATCAGCCCGCCGTCTTCCGCATGTCGGACAAGAAATTAAATTCACACCCCTGACTCGCAAATCAAGAGCCTTCAATATTTCATAGCCGACTCTTACTTCACGTTCGGGCTCGTCAGTAAGTGAGACTCTCAAAGTGTCGCCGATCCCCTGTGATAATAAATTCGCAATGCAAGCCGTACCCTTTACGATTCCGCCGTCGCCCGGCCCCGCTTCAGTCAAGCCTATATGCATAGGGAAGTCAGGATAATTTTTTGCGATTAATTTATTTGCATTAACACACTCATTCACATTTGAAGACTTTGCAGAGAGTATTATATTCGTGAAATTGTTATTTAATAATAAATTTGCCTGCTCACTTACTGCGATAAATAGTGCCTGTGCCCTGTCTCCTTTTGCTTGTTCTAGCTGAGATTGCGAGAGTGAACCGCCGTTTGCTCCGATTCGTATTACAACGCCTAAATTTTTCGCAGTAATTATTACATCATTTAATTTATTTAATGGCATGTTACCGGGATTTATGCGGATTGCCCGGCAGCCCGACTCCATTGCTAGAATAGCTAAAACAGGATCAAAATGTATATCGGCCATTATAGTTAATTTCGTGTGAGAGACTAAATATTTTAAGTCATCAGCAAATTTTTTGTCAGGAAGTGCAGCCCGTGCCATCTCACAGCCCGAATTAATTAATCTTTCACACTGTGATAAACACTCTTCGCGCTTATCCAACGAAATTTTCAGCATACTTTCGACTCTGACAGGAGCAGAGCCGCCTATTGTTAGAGAATTTATATTTACTTGATTCTTGCTATACATGAAATTCACCCGTTCAAAAATTTTATAATAATTATAATATGCAGCCATAAAAAAATAATCCCGCAATAATTACGGGAACATTTTGCCCACTCAAAGATTTTAATTAGTTTTTCAAATGAATCAGTGATCCCCGCCCACCCGCCCGCCTATAATTTACTCTTCGCCAAATATAAAAATTTAATGCGTCATGAATAAATTATATACGTCCTTGCATGTTACAAGAATCATTAACGAAATTAACAGCACAAATCCCGCCGTATGAATCCATGACTCGACTTTTTCGGGGAGCCTGCGTCTTACAATCATCTCAAGCAAGACAAATAATATTCGCCCTCCGTCAAGTGCAGGAATCGGAAATAAATTCAATATGCCAAGATTCAGCGCGATAATTGCTATAAACGTTATGAAATCCCATAGTCCCGACCTCATTGCACGCCCTGACATTGAAGCAATCCCGACCGGCCCGGTTACGTCTGCGTCTCGTTTTTGCGTAATTAATTCATAGAGTCCGCGCAGCATCATCATGCTCATTCTATAAGTATATCCGGCTGAACTCGTTAAAGCCTGAAGAAATCCATAACGCTCATAAGAAGGAGAAACGCCTAACATCGGCCGCCCGTATTCTTTATTGACTGGGACATTAACGGAAATATTTATGATTTCTTGATCGCGCCTGATTTCAAGTTTTATATTTGAATCCTTCAGACTCTCGTCGCGAATTTTCTCGGACATCTCGCGCCACTTTGACACGTTTATATTATTCACCTTTAGAATCTCGTCGCCAGCTCTCAAGCCTGCAATCTCAGACGGGAATCCCGGCATAATTTCACCGATTCTAGTGTGATTCATGTCAAGAACTCCATGACCGTAAAGAAATATTGCAGTTAATAGCACAGCAAGCAAAATATTAAATAATGAGCCGTTCAGTAAAATAAAGAATCTTTTCCAAGCGGGCTGCTCGTTAAAACCTTGTCCCGGTATAACTTCCTCGCCGTCGTCCTCTTCGTCCATTCCTGCGAGTCTGCAAAATCCCCCGATCGGCAAAATTCTTAGCGACCAAAGCATATTATTTTTATCCCTGTGCTGTAAAATCGCCGGGCCCATTCCAAAAGCGAATTCATGAACTTGAACGCCTAAAATCTTAGCAGTGATATAATGCCCGTATTCATGAACTATAACACATACTGCAATGACTATAATAAAAGCTATTATGCTAGCCAACAATTTTTAGTGCCTCCTGTTATAAATAAATATAATATTTTAGCGTAAATTTGCCGCTTGAGTATAAGCCTCTTTCATGCGCTCTAGTGCTTCATTTATATAACTCGTAGGACATGCTATATTCCAACGCTCAAAACATTCTCCCTGCTTCCCGAATATATAGCCCTCGTCGAAAAATAATTTTGCTTGAGTGTGATTCACTTTTTCGAGTTCCTTATAACTCAGGCCAAGCCCGCGGCAGTCAAGCCATAATAAGTAAGTGCCTTCGAGGTCATATGCTTTTATTGAGGGAATTTCACGCGCAAGAAAGTCTACAATAATTTTTTTATTCGTGTCAATAATATTAATTGCCTGATCGAGCCAGTCAGCACAATATTTATAAGCCGCCTCACATGCCCTGTAGCCTAAAATATTGCACTTAGGATTTGGATTTGTGAGTCTCAACGCGTTAAAATATTCCCCGCGCAATTTCTCATCAGGAATAAATATATTTGAAGTCTGCAAACCTGCAATATTAAAACTTTTACTCGGAGCAGTGCAAATTATAGAATTAAGCTCGAACTCTTTATTAATCGCAGCAAAAACAGTGTGAGTATAACCGGGCATTATTAAATCATTATGAATCTCATCACTGATAATAAGCACGTTATATTTTAGGCAGATTTCGCCCATTTTGATTAACTCTTCACGAGTCCAGACTCGCCCGATGGGATTATGAGGGCTGCAAAGTATAAAAATTTTCGTGTTAGGATCTGCTGCCTTGCGCTCGAAATCGTCAAAATCTATTATATAACTCGTTCCAGTGTCAATTAATTTGCAGTCAACTAAGACTCTTCTATTAAATTCTATAGACATATACATGGGATAATATACAGGAGTCAATAACATAACGCCGTCGCCGGGATTCGTGAAGGTCTTGACGATCTCAAAAAATGCGTCTACTACTCCATGCGTGTTTAATATCCATTCAGGTTTTGCGTCCCAGTTATGCCGAGTCCTCATCCAGTTACATACAGTCTCTAAATATTCTCGTGTCGGGTTTGCATAGCCCATAATTGAATTATCGAGTTCGTTTTTTAGCGCGTCAATAATTTCCGGTGCTGTTGTGAATTCCATATCTGCAACTGAAAACGGTATTATATTTTCTGACTCGTCAATGCCGAATTTTGCCAGCTCGTCCCATTTGCCTGAACCTGTGTTAAATCTCTTGTGTACGGTCTCAAAATTATATTTCATTTTATTTGCTCCTCGTGTAAATATGGCCTAAATATACTACAAAATAGCAATCGTACAAGATTCAAAGCTCGAAGCCAGTATGTGAACTTGCAAGATTTAATTAATCCGCATATTGTCTCGCTCAAAAAGGGGGATATTTCGTGCCTATATTGTAAATAATTAACTTTTTTAAGAGTACTAGCCAACGTAGAATGTGCAAATCTAAAAGATTTTACTGCTATATCAGGCCTGTTAATGCTCATGAAATAATTATAACGGTCTTGAGCTATAAATTCTTTGTCATGGAAATCGTGAATATCAAAGTATTTTTGCGAAAGAATACCCATTACACTTTTATCATGATATCTATGAACACATAACACTTCATTCAAGAGTACTATTTTATTGCAAGCTCCGATTATTCTATGTTTTGTAGCTGAGTCGTCGTGTTTATTTCCTTTAGGAAACCGAATCCAGTTAAAGATTTCAGATTTATATAATTTTGTCCACAATACATCGTATTCAAAAGAATATTGAGGTTTTTCGTAAGCATTAAATGCCTCTTCACGTGAAAATACTTCACAATGAGATTCAATCATTATTCTTTTTCGCGGAAGTGGATTATCATTTGCATCAATTAGAGAAAAAGTGCATATACTCATATCTGCGTCATTCTCTATCATTGCATTATATAATTTCTCGTACATATCGGGCAAAATATAATCATCGCTGTCAACTATTCCGATTAGAGGACTCTTCACTGTATCAAGTGCAGCATTACGGGAATCTCCTGCGCCGCCGTTTTCTTTATGAATGACTCTGACTCGCGGGTCTCGTTTTGCCCATTCGTCGCAAATTGCCGGGCTGTTATCCGTTGAACCGTCATCAACTAATATTATTTCAAGATTCGTATATGTCTGATTCACTACGCTTTGAACGCACTTATTTAAATATTTCTCGACATTATAAACGGGAATAATCACGGATAATAATGGCCTTGTGCCTTGTAACGTTATTACTTGTCATTTGTCAAGAGTCCTCCTGCGTAAAATTTTATTTATTTTATCACACGAATAACGCCCTGACAGCATTCAACACAGCAAGAATCATTACTCCTACATCTGCGAACACAGCAAGCCACATATCAGCAAGTCCCATAGCTCCCAGTGCCAAGCATAATAATTTAATCCCGACGGAAAAATAAATATTTTGCTTAACTATGCGCATTACTTTGCGAGAAATTTTTACAGCCTGCGAGACTTTTTGCGGGTCATCGTCCATTAATACGACGTCGGCGGCCTCAATTGCTGCGTCTGAACCTAGCGCACCCATCGCAATTCCTACATCAGCACGGGCAATTACTGGAGCGTCATTTATTCCGTCACCTATAAAAGCTGTTATGCCTGAACTTGAAAGATTTTCGAGCCTGCTTACTTTATCGGCTGGCAATAATTCCGAGTAAAATTCATTTATTCCCAGTGAGTCGGCGACTTCTTTAGCTGAGTTATAATTATCGCCTGTGAGCATTATAATTTTTTTGACTCCGGACGCTTTTAATTTCTCTATTGCAGATTTTGAGCCTTGCTTTATTATATCCGAGATTACTATATGACCGGCATAAATATTATTAATAGCAACATGAATAATAGTTCCTGCTTTAGATTTGCTGCATTTCTCGCAAGGTTTGAGATCTGCTTTAATCAAGCTCATAAATTTCGCATTACCCACGCAAATAATATTATTATTGACTTTAGCCCTGACTCCATAGCCGGGGATTTCTTCAGATTGTGTTATAATACACGAGTCTGACTCGTTTTGATAGGCACGCTTTAAAGACTCTGCTACGGGATGATTTGAGAATCTTTCAACATGGGCGGCCAAGTGTAATAATTCTTGAGAGTCTATAATATCAGGATGCATAGCAGTAACTTCAAAGACTCCGCGCGTTAAAGTCCCTGTTTTGTCGAACACAGCACAAGAAATTTTTGAGAGTCTTTCAAGAAAGTTAGAGCCCTTCACGAGAATACCAGCCCGGCCAGCCCCGCCGATTCCCGCAAAAAAAGTTAGTGGAATACTAATAACTAACGCACAAGGACAGCTAATCACGAGAAAAGTCAACGACCTATAAAGCCATTTATCGAAATTTGCCCAGCCAGTTATTAAAGCCGGAATAAATGCAAGACCGAGCGCGCATATACACACAGCGGGAGTATAAAATTTTGCGAAACGTGAAATAAATTTTTCAGTCTTGGCCTTGTTAGTGCTTGAGTTCTCTACGAGTTCTAAAATTTTCGCAGCCGTTGAGTCCTTATATTCGCGGGTTGTCCTGATTTTGATTACACGTTCGAGATTTACGGAGCCGCTTATAACCTCGTCGCCTTCAGTAAAATTTTTAGGTAAACTTTCACCGGTTAGAGCTTTCATGTCGAGTGCTGAACTTCCCGAAATTATAACGCCGTCAATCGGGATTTTTTCGCCGGGCTTGACAATTATAATGCTGCCAGTTTTCACACTTTCAGGGGGGACTCTTTCAAGCGAGCTATTTACTTCTATATTTGCATAATCGGGCTTGAGATTCTTTAAATTTGTGATATTCTCCCGGCTCTTGTCAACTGCGTAGTCCTCAAAGAGTTCGCCTATCTTGTAAAATATCATTACTGCAGAGGCTTCTATATAATTCCCGTCGTCATAATAAGCTAGACACAACGCCCCTATAGTCGCTATTGACATCAAAAAATTTTCGTCAAAGATTTCACGTTCTCTGATTCCGTCAAGAGATTCAAGCAAGACATCATAACCGGCTATTAAATAAGGCACGAGATAAAGCGCGAATTTTGCCCAGCCATTAACAGGCACGAAATTAAGAATTACAAGCAAAATAATTGACAGGACTACACGAGCAAGAGTCCGACACATTTTGTATTACCCTCCTGTGAAATAAATAATCAAACATTCATTTGAATATTTGACATTATAGCGCGTTAAAAATTTCCGTCAATCACGGGGCATTTAATATTAAAAATTGCTTCAATAGTGGCGTGTAATAAATCTGCTTCAGGTAAGGAGTCATTAAATGAGTAGTGAATTTCTTGCCCGATCCTTTGAGTATTAACGAGATTAGCGCGCTTTAAAATTTGCAGGTGATGTGATATAACGGCTTTGCTCATTCCGACGGCTGCGGCAATATCCGAGACACATTCACGGCTGTGAAATAATATCCATAAAATTTTTAGTCGTGTAGGATCTCCCAGTTTCTGGAAAATTTCAGCTGTGTTAATAAATTTCTCGTTATCGGGCATGTTATCGAGCACATATTTTATATTAGTATTATGATCATGCGGCAAATTTATATTCATTCTTTCAAGTCCTTTGCTAGTAAATAATATAAATTATCTCACACTCTGCAATAAGCAATAAAAAAAGGGAAGCCGGAGCCTCCCCTGTTAAAAATTTCGTGATTGCTTAAAAATTAAGTTTCTTAATGCCTGAGAATGTATTAACTTCCCTGTTAGTCTCAAGAGTAAATACTGTGTCGGACTCTAAAACTGTTCTGGGATAAGCTGCCATATCATCGTCAAGTATTCCATTAAATGAAATATCTGTCTCGCCGTATTGAGTCTGAATTACTGTGTCTTCATATTTTGACATGTCAGAACTTCCCTCGCCGCCCGGTGTAACGTCGTCGCTTCCTGGTTGTCCGCCGTCTGGAGGAGTCCCGCCGCCCCCGCTGCCACTTGCTGCAGTCCAATTTATTGTCGCGCTGTCAGAAATATATACGCCCTTTTCTGCGTCTATACCTGCCTCACCTGCTGAATTTTGCAGCTGGCTTCCTGCTGTGAGGTTCAGAGTTCCGCCGTTAATTGTTACATAGCCGTTTGAGTCGATTCCGTCTCCGCCCGTTGATGTAGCTGTCAGAGTGCCTGCGTTCATGGTAAAAACTGAAATATCATCTTCATTCACGTTAATTGCATCGTCGGGAGCTGTTACGCTGATTTTGCCGCTGTCTATGACTAAATGCAAATCAGTGCCGAGTCCTTCAAGAGTCGTAGAAGTAATATTCAGACTCCCTGAAGCTGTGCTGCTCTCTGCTCCGATTACCATAGAGACAAACGAATAAAACGCTGCATCCATCTTGTACATTTTTTTCTGATCGCTTATATCAGTGCCGTTAACTTTTGCAGCTGAACTCTTAGGCTCAAGTTTTAATATTCTGTAGACATTTGCGCCCGTAAAATTATTTGTCGTTCCGTCTGCAATAATGACTCTTGCGCCTGCTTTGCTTGTTATTGTATCAGTTCCCAGAGTCTTCCATGAATTAGCCGATACTGTTTCGTCAGCAGATCCGCACTCGTAGACATCATGAAAAACTAGGGCCGGAGCAACATCGCAGCTAACTTCTACGCCGTTAAGTATAATCGTAACTACTGCGTCAGAGTCATCGTCATCGCCTGCGTCGATCCAAATTTGACCGTGCCATTTTCCTGAAAGTCTGTAAGTTCCGGGCTGTGTAATGTGTAAAACGGGATTATTATATGCCTCGCTTGCTGAGTGAGTCATTGTGCTATAAGCTGTTATGCTGCTGTCAGTCGTTGCTGAAACAGTGAGTCCCGGTAATGAAGGACGATCTCCACTGGGCATATTTCCGTCCGGAGGTGTCGGCATGTCTCCGCTGCCAGTTCCGGGGAACATTCCGCCGTTATCGCCGCTGCCGGGCATCATTCCGCCGCCGCCCATTCCTGCCATTTGAGTAGGAAGAGTCGCGAAAATATAAGGCCCTCCGAATTCACTGCCCTTGTCTGCAACTATATCGGCAATTTCTGCACTGACAACGCTTGAAGTCGTATCATAATATACTACATATTCTGTGTCTTCGTCTTTAACTGCAGTCTGTGAGGCCGTAAAAGTCAAATCACTATTTGTGTAGCGAACATCACGGGCAATATATAATCCGCCTTCTTCAGTTGTCGAGACATTATTCAAATATTGATCCTCGTCGTATTCATTGCCGTTTAACGTCCAGTATTCGCCGACGTGCTGGGGATCAGCGTGCCAAACAAAGGGAGTTTCAGGAATATTTGTCTCAGTGCTTCCTATTTTTTCCGTTGCTGTTGATCCGTTAAGAATAATATCAATTACGTTGCTGTCGTCATAAGTCAACGCGGAATTAGTAACATAGCTTGCAGGAATAGTGAGGCCTGTATAACCTAATTGAGTCCCGCCTGAGTGAGTTACTTGTGAGCTTGTCGTGTCCGTGCCTGTACCATTAGGATTATAGGCGAATACTACGCGGTTATCACTGTTGCGCATTATGACGATTGACTCGCCGGTGAACTCGTCATTAAAGCCGAGATTTAATGCTGCCTGAGTATTTACAGGATTTGAAATCGGAGCGATATAGATTCTTGGGTCTCCGCTCGCGTTGTTGAGAGTTGCACCCTGAAAGATTCTATAAGTTTCTCCGCGCTGTAATGAAGGCGATGCAATACTGAAGACTTCAGCCGGATTCGTTACTGTCTCGCTGCTGTCATCATAATATAGAAAATTACTGCTGCTGCCTCCGCACCCCGATAATGACACGACTAACAAAGCCATTAACGAGATATAAATAAAATATGAAAATTTTTTGAACATTTTTAGAGGATTCCTCCCTTGTAAAATAATAATGTTTAGATTATAACAGAAAAAATAATTTAAATTTATGAGATTTCAAGAATTATGCAGCAAAATAAAACGGTCTCAATAGTCGAGGGGTCATTATGTATAGCATTATCGTTTATATTATCGCAATTTTTCTTGTTTAGATTTTCACAGGACGGCGCGATAAGTTTTGAACTCACACCGCTTATTATATTGACTTATAGACGAGGCTTTAAAATCGGCGTGATTTCCGGTGCAGTATTCGGCCTTATCAGGTGCATATTAGGCGGTTATTTCATGAATATTATTCAAGTTTTGCTTGATTATCCTTTAGCATTTGCCTGCGTGGGATTTGCTGCGATACGACCTAAAATTTTAGGGCTCATAATTGCGGCACTGGGAACTATTTCATGCAGTGTAATATCAGGCGTAATATTTTTTTCTCAATTTGCACCTGAAGGCCAGAACCCTTTTATATATTCGCTTGCTGTTAATGTGCCTATACTCGGAGGCTTGTATATTTTATCAGGAGCAGCGGCTTTGATTTTATGGAAATATTTAGAGAAAGTGTTAATTTAATAGCAGCAAATTTTATCACGGCTTGATTTATGGCGCGTCATGAATGCTAATAAATAATTTATCACGAAATTTTTACGAGATATAATATATTCATGAATGAAAATTTTATTTCTATAAAGACTCCGCGAATAATTATATCAGGAGCTTCCAGCAGTTCAGGCAAGACTACTATAACATGCGGACTCTTGAGAATATTAAGCATACGGGGCTATAAAATTTCAGCTTACAAGACCGGCCCGGACTATATAGATCCGCAATATTTAAGGCATTCAGGAAATTGCGAGGCCTATAATCTCGATACTTGGCTGATGAGTCAAGATTTAACAAGAAAACTTTTCGCGCTGACTTCACAGGATAAAAATTTTGCAGTAATCGAGGGCGCAATGGGACTCTATGACGGAGGGACTCACAGTTCGGCCAGTATAGCAAAATTATTAAATTGTCCTGTTATTCTCGTCATAAACGCAAAATCACTCGGTGAAAGCGTCGGGGCTATTGCGTCAGGTTTTCGCGATTACGACAAAAATATAAATCTCGCCGGAGTAATCATAAATTTTGCAGGGTCTGACTCTCACGTTAAAATTATCGCCGATGAATTAAGACGCTCAAATATAAATTTTTTAGGGGCAATCAAGCGAGATAATAATATAATGATTCCTGAACGTAATTTAGGGCTGACTCCAGTCAACGAGCAGAAAATTTTTAATTATGACGACTTAGCACAATTAATCGAGGAATCTATAAATCTTGACGAAATTTTGAGAATCTCACAAACTGCACCGGCCTTAAAACTTGAATATAAGCCCGCAAAAAAATTATCTCGCAAAAAAGTTATTGCAGTCGCCCATGATGAAGCATTTAATTTCTATTATCCTGAAAGTTTGATTACACTTGAGAAGCTCGGCGCAAAATTAATATATTTCTCGCCCATTCATGATAAAGAATTGCCCGGTGCAGACGGGTATATTTTCGGCGGGGGATTTCCTGAAATTTTTGCGGATAAATTATCGCGTAATCGTTCAATGTTAGAAAGCGTGAGAAATTGCAACAAAAAAATTTTAGCGGAGTGCGGGGGATTCATGTATTTATGCAGGAGTCTAAAAGATTTACACGGAAATATTTTCGAGATGTCAGGCCTGATAAATGCAGATTCTATAATGACAAGTAAACCAGTTATAGGCTATATTCAAGCGCGGGCGTTAAGTGATAATATTCTTTGTGATTTAAATAAAATTATTTGCGGTCATGAATTTCACTATTCGAGAATTATTCTTGATTCGTGTGATTCTTGCGCGTTTGAGTTTGTGAGAGCTAAGACAGGGGAGACTCATAAATGCGGCTATGTGAGTGAAAATATATTAGCGTCATATTTGCATATAAACTTTTTCGGGAATGAGAAATTAGCAGCAAAATTTTTAGATTCGAACGAGCGATAAATTACGGGGGGGCGGGTGGCTGGGCACTACTCGACACTAACGAGCGACTCATTAAATGCCATAGGGGAGCAAATAATCTTATGTTCATTAATAAATTATAAATTTTGTTGGATTGGCGGGGGCTGCTCAACACTAACGAGCGACTCATTTAAATAATAAATCAATAAAATTTTTATATGCTTGTCTTGACTTGAAGCAGACTCTAACAGTTTATAATACGCAAAAATATTAATTTATATCAGGAGGAAATTTTTACATGAATAAAATTTTTATCTCATTATTAATTATTCTTGTCTTAGCATGTTCGGCAAATGCAGCCAGTGCAAAAAGTTTAGTGCTTGTGTTCTCTCGTGCTGATGAGAATTACAGTGTCGGCTATATTCTTAAGGGCAATACTATGATTTTAGCTGAATATATTGCAGAAAAAACCGGCTCGGACTTATTCGAGGTCAAGCCCGCAAAAAAATATCCTGCAGATTATGACACTTGCATTGATGTAGCAAAAAATGAGCTGAATAATAACGCCCGCCCCGCAATTCTTGAAGATAAGGACATAAGCGAATACGATACGATTTTCATGGGTTATCCGATTTGGTGGGGAGATTTGCCGATGTGCTTATATACTTTTATAGAGGCTCATAACTGGGAGGGCAAGAAAATAATTCCCTTCTGTACTCATGAAGGCAGCGGAATGGGACGCACTGACAGAAATATAGAACGAGCTGCAAAGGGTTCACAAGTTATGAAGGGTCTTGCTGTTCGGGGAGCAACTGCACAGAATAACACTGACAGCGCAAAAAAGAATATTGATTCATGGCTTAAAAGTTTAGGCTTATAAAATAAATATTCAGCTCGTAAAAAAATTCTCCCCCTTTGAGTGAATCATGGAGGGAGAAATTAATTTATTTTATATATCTATATCTGCATCAAGTTCTAATTTTGTCAATAAAAATTTTTCTTCGTCCTCGTCAAGACTTTCACCGCGAATTAATTTTAAAGCGACTTGGCTGTTACGCTCCACTCTGCAGGACAGATCGAGCGGGTAAATTTTAGGAATAAGATTTATACAATTTTCGGCCTCTGAAGTCTTAGACTCTGAGAATACAGAAGGATTAAATCTGCGGTCACACATTGTCCCGACTGCAAGAACACACACGACTAATATATCGGATCTGATTCTCCCTGAGTTAATGCCATTAATCAGCGCGTTTAAAATCTCTTCCCGTTTTTCCTGCGAGACTGGGCAGCTTCCGTCATTTCTTAGTGATACTGCGATTGCATGTGCGCTTAACTGTAAATGATTCCCGACATGACGCATTTCAAGAGCCATATCATTTAAGAAAGTGCTTATTACCCATTTTAGCTGTGTTCTAGTTTTAGCATGAGAATATAAACACGAGCCTATATATTGATTTTTTTTATGGAGCGTCTCAAGTCTATTCATGATTTCAGGAGTCCCGCATATACTTAGCGCGTAAATTGCTTGGATATTAGCATTAATTCTTTGGCCTTTGTGCTGCATTGAGATGCCTAAAATTTCTGCTCCCAGCTGTTGAATACATATTTCTGCTAATTTTCTGCGGTTATTATCTGTGAGTTCATTTGACAGGCGGCGTATCATTGTGAATAAACGCATTCTAGCTTCGTCGTTAGTATTGCTGTCAGAGAGTGCGGCAAGAATGGGACGTATAAAATCTGAATGATTATCAGCGTTCATAATATTGTCTGCGGTGTCTCTTATTCTAACAGTTAATTCGCGCTGCTTAGAGATAGAGTAGAGTCTTCCTGATCTTACTTTTGAGAGATTCAAGCATAATTGCACAAAAGTTTTTATCTCGCTTAAAGCATTTAATCTCGTTCCTTTAGGGGGAAGCATTTTAACTTTTGCTGTTGACTGTTCGGGGCTGTTTATTGCGATTTCTGCCGTACCTTCTTCTATTATTTGCTGCCCTTCAAGATCATTGCTTGTCCATGCTTTCATTGAGATAACTTTGCTCTTATTCATGTGAATAATAAAAGCTACATAAGCACCATCAGAAAATTTTGTAGTAAATTCAATATTGCCGTTAGCTATAGTTCTATAAGTTCCGTCAATATTCCGGCTTTTAATGGGAATAGCTACTCTTGATTGTAAAGGGTCAATCCTGAATCCTGTCATAATTTGTGATTCATACGGAAGAGCCGCGCCCGTCGGGATTATCATGTGAACAGCTCCATTTTTCATGCCCATATAAAGCGCGTCATTTAAGATAACTTCTCCCAGTTCGATATTTATGCGGGGGGATAAAATTTCTTGATTAATTTCCGGCTTTTCTGCTTTTTCTGCCGGGACTGAAGAAAGCTCTTGGCCGATAATTTTCATGTTGTCCTGAATTTCTGAATGCTGCTTCAGAAAATAATGATATACTGCTGCTCCCCTTGCTACGGCCAAGTCAGGATCTAAAGCTGTGATCGGGTCAAAACCGAAAAAAGTTTTGAGTCGTTCATTTATCATATAAAATTTAGACATTCCGCCGCTTACTATTACGGCATCAATTTTTACGTCAGGAGTGCCTAATTTATCAGCTGCTTTCTTTAAGACATCAAGTATAGGATAAATAATATTCTTTGTGTCCTTGACTGATTCGAGATTCTTGTAATCATCAAATTTCAAGTTATTGGCCATAAATGGAGCAAATATTGCTTCAATATCTGATTTCTTGAAATTGTCCGAGTAAGAATAACCTATTCCGCCCATAGAGCCGCCTGTATCTATTGAAGGTTCTTCGTCTTCATCATACCAGCCGGAATTATAATCATCGCTGCATTGCTGACTGATTCCGACTTTCACGTATTCGGCATAAGTTCTTAATTGAGGCATTATTATATTTTCTTTCTGGTCAAGCTGTGCAGAAACGCCGGGATTCTTTGAATATTGCTGCTTATAGCGTTTAAACATTTCGATAGCTAATGCCTCGTCAAAATTATCGCCTCCCAGTAGTGTATAACGGTTTGCAGCAATCTCGTCTACTTTGAGAATATCAGGTGATTCATTGCGTCTCTTTATTTCGTGCAGAGTAATATCAAGTGTTCCGCCTCCTAAATCAAAGACAAGCACTCTTTTCATTGAAGATAAATCAAGAATTATATCTGAAATTTCACCGTTTTGAATTTGATTTATCAGGTCATAAATAATAGCGTTTGGTTCAGATAATAATATAGGCTTCTCTGTACCGTCGGGATTTCTTACGGATATGCCGGCCAGTTCTGCAGCATCCTGTGTAGCTTTGCACATTACAGAATCAAAATTTGCAGGTACAGTTATAACAGCGTCAGTTATAGGACAATGATAAATTTTTGAGGCCTCACGTAATAAATGCTGTAATATTCTTGATGAAATTTGTGCCGGAGTCTTGTCGGGAATATCAGGCGATAAACCTTCAGCTAAGGGTTTACCCATTTGACTTTTGATTGATTTTGCGACTAAATGCGGCCTTAAAGAATATTGACGTTTTGCGAAATCACCTACAAGAGGCTCATAATTTTTCTCTTGCCGATAAAATACAAATGAAGGCAGAGTCGTTTTTTTCTCAGTGGATAAAGCTGCCTCGCCCAATGCACTGTTAAAGACATCATAAGCTCTTGAAATATCTACTACTTTGCTTTTAACTTGACCGTTTGGACGTACATTTACAGTAGCAAGCACTGAATTAGTAGTCCCTAAATCTATGCCTATGCACAGATCATTACGAGTGTTTGCAGGACTCATAAATTTTTGCTCCTTTCATGTTTATATTTATATATAATTTATGCTTGTATATATTCCTTTACTCTAGGGCGCGAGATTTGAACGTTTTGATCTTTATAGACCCACCCCGGTGAGATTACTTCAATAATTTTGCGGTCATTAACTGACTCAAATGGTGAGCCTTCATAATCGCAGAATTCTATATCATTTGCGCAGACTTCTTTTTTTGAATGCGGCTTCATAATCGGATCTATATGGCTGTCTCTTGTAAACTGTATAAGCTGCCTTACCATTATGAATAACCCGTTTATTTCAATCGGTAATTCGTAGCCTTCTTTCTTTAATTTGTCCATGCCTGTCCTCACTTGTAAGAGCTGATCTAAAATATTACCGTATCTGTCAGAATTGAGTTTTGCAAAAAAATCCGTAAGTTCTGAAATTTTGCTCTCTTGAAGCTGATCGTTGAATTCGTCCTGAAGTTCGCCGAGCATTTCATTTGTGCGCTGTAGTTCGCTTTCTAGTTCGTCAATTTTTTTCACGGCCTGTTCTTGTGAAATTTGGCGTATTTCTTTATTTTTCTTGCGCTTATATAACGGGAAATCATAGACATGGCATAAAGCGTCATACATGTGATAAAAATAATTTTTTGCAAGAATATAGCCGAGCCTGAATAATAATTCTTTATCGCCGAACTTGTCAATCTCCGGGAATTTCTCATAAATCATAATGGCCGCTAAACGTTCCTGAAGTGATCTATAACCTAAATCCTGTTTACGCTGCTGTTCGAGTTTATCAAAGCTTTCTTTACTGCCTGTTAATGCGCCTGCGTAGAAATCAGCGAGTGAATCGGCCCATTTAAGCAGCTTATTACGTTTTTCAGGGTTGGCAATTTTCATATCTCTTAATATGCGTAAAATTTTCTCTTGTGTTAAATTAAGACTCTGCGCGCATTCTGACGGTGATGAGTCTTGATTCTTGCAGAGAAAAGCTAATAAATTATTCTCAATCCTGTATTTAACATATTCATCGTTATAAGCTTTGCTTACAAAACTTTGAATCTTCTCGTGTATTTCGCTGATAACTTCATCGGCGCGACCTGATAAAATCTGACTTGACATTTTTTAGCAAACCTCCTGAATTATTTATAAAATATACAGCTGCTTATCTTCCGCAAAAATAAATTGTGTACGGCATTCTGAGTCTTTCATGATTTCGTCTTCTATTGTAGCATTATTTGCAGCATTATTACTTTTACCGCCGCAATGTACTATTATTGCTTGTTTGGGATTAAGCTGCTTTATAAAACTTTTCATTTCCGCAAAATCTTCGTGAAGTGAGAAGTCAATATTAAAATTTACAGCGTTTAAATCTTTATATGCCGAGTTAGTTATTATAATGCCTGAATTATATCTAGCAAAATTA
>JAFSWW010000091.1 GCA_017444345.1 Synergistaceae bacterium
CATGCTATATTTATTTGCAGGAGGGATTATAATTTGATATTCAGTAAAGCAGATTTCAGAACGGAAATAGAATTATTGCCGGTTATTGATTCAAATTTACCGCGCGATATTTTAGAGTCCCGATATGATTTATTATTTATATTGAACGGGCTGACTCACTATAAATTAAGCGTTAAAGATTTAAACGAGGCTTTTATTTTACTTGCTGATATGCTGGAAAAAAATTTAAACATTCCCGAATCTGACAAAATCAAGCTCCCATTTTCTGCGCTGGGAACTCTTGAGTCGACTCGCGGCAAGTTGACTCAACAGGAGAAAATTATTTTTGCGTTTTGCGTTTATTATTAGGTCTGTGTTGAATTATATGACAAGAAAGCCGGGCGAATGTTAAGCGCAATTAAAGAATTAAACTCTCAAGAAAGCATAATAGCTCGTTTACAGCAAGAAATTAATAATCACCCCGAAAAATTTGCATTCTTGAGCGAGAAAAAATCACCGTTCGGAACTAAGGACAACCCAGCGCAGGCAACGAGTCAAACTCACGCAAGAATCTATCTCACAAATTTATACACGCCTCAAAGCAAACATATTAAATTCAGCAAAGTTACAAGTGTACCCGGGCCAAATAAAATAATGCTCGATCTATATGATATTAAATACGATTCGCCGGATGGACTCAAAGAAAGCCAGATATATATAAATCCCAGCTCGCAAATTAACTCGACTGAAGCACCGGAGGGACTCGAATATTACGAAGATGACCCGGATTCGCTTTTCACACTGGGAATGAATTTATTTAATGGTGAGGGAGTCAATCCCGATTCAGATAAAGCTATTCAGTTACTCAAGAAATCAGCAGGACGAGGCCACGCAGAATCACAATATAATTTAGGCTTGATTTATTCGGGAATGCATAATTACAACGAGGCAATAAAATTTTTTTCTCAGGCAGCAAGTCAGGATCATTTAAGGGCACTCGTTAAACTGGGCAATATTTATTATAAGGGTGAAGGAGTCTCGCAGGATTATAGCAAAGCAGCCGAATATTATTCACGAGCGGCACTAAAGGGGGACTCTGATTCGCAATATTATCTAGGATTTCTATATTATTCAGGTGAGGGAGTAAATCAAGATAAGCGCAGGGCCGTAGAATTATGGAGCAAGGCAGCTTTACAGGGTCATACGGAGTCGCAATACATAATGGGACAACTTTATAGAACCGGCAAAGATTTGCGGCAAAATTATAACGAGTCAATAAAATATTTCTCTCAAGCGGCGGCCAAGAATCACCCGGAGTCTTTATTTGCGCTCGGTCAAATGTACGAGAACGGCGAGGGAGTCAGACGCGATATAAATCAAGTGGTAAAATTTTATAAACTCGCAGCTGAACAAGATAACGAGGACGCTGTAAAATCTCTTCGGAGGCTTGGGAAGATTTAGAGTTATTTATAATATGTAAGGAGATAAAATTTTGCCGTATACTATAAAACAAATTTCGCAAATAACCGGACTCCCTGCGTCAACTCTGCGTTATTATGATAGTCAGGGGTTGCTGCCTGAACTCAAACGCGATAATAATAATATTCGAGTCTTTACTGATAATGATATAAGCAGCATAAAATTAATAAATTGCCTCAAACGTTCGGGCTTGTCGATAAGGGACATAAAAAATTTTCTTGACATGCTGAGAGAAGGCGACGGGACATTAAATGAAAGACTCGCGATATTTCATAACAGGCGGGATATTTTGCGGGATGAATTAAAGAATTTGCAGGAAGTATTAAACGTGATCGAGTATAAATGCTGGTTCTACGAGAGAGCTTGCGAGGCCGGCACAACTTCAGGAATTAAGGAGTCAGATATTCCCGAAAAATTCAAGAATGCACGGGATATTTTGCATAAAATTATTTAGCTTAATTAGGAGGGGCTTGACTCATGAAAAAATTTGCTGTTTTTATTATATTATTTGCGCTTGTGTCTTCAGGATTTGCCGGAGAAAAATTTTCAATCTCTCATCAAGCTAATTACGGCGGAGTGATAATTAACGGCAGTATAGAAAATTTTAACTCATCAGGCTTTGAACTCGGCGACAGTGTTAATATAGAATTCTCGAACGGTGAAAAATTTATAGATGTTCCATATCATAACGGCTATTACGTGAAAATAGGCGAATTGATTTTAACTGCTTATCCCGGGCGTGAAAATGTTTGGCTTCAAAGAAATTACGGCTCGGATTTATGGCAGGATTTGAATTTGAGCGAGTCAGACTCCGTTACAATTTCGTTAAATCAGCGCGGGAAGTATAAAACTATTCAGGAAACTAGAGCATTACACTACACAAATAAACGCGCTCATTATTCAAGTGATGAAGTATTTGCAAATTTTCGAGCTATAAATTTAGGCTGTCTCAAGAAAAATTATATATATACGTCTGCATCGCCTTGTGATAATGGGCATAATAGGGCGGTTTATGTCGATAATTTAGCGAAACAAGCCGGGATTAAATGTATATTAGACCTCGCTGACAGTGATTCAGAAATAAAAGATTACATGTCAAAATCTGATTTTAATTCGCCATATTTCAAAACTTTGTACGATAATAAATGCGTCATTGCGATTGATTTAACGGCAAATTTTCATAATATTGACTTCAGGAAAAAATTAGCTGCCGGGCTCGCCGAACTCTCAAAGCATGAAGGGCCGTATTTAATTCATTGTCTTGAAGGTAAAGACAGAACGGGATTCACCAGTATAATAATCGGTATGCTTGCCGGAGCGTCATATAATGAAATTGAGAATAATTACATGCTTTCTTACGCGAATTATTACGGACTGACCCGCGAGAATGACCCTCAGAAATATAATATTATTGCAGCTGAACATTTTGCCCCGATGATAAATTTTATAGCTCAAGACGAAAATATTAATACAAAGTCAGACAATAATAATTTTGCGAAATATGCAGGAAAATTTTTGCTTGATTCAGGAATGACCGAGCCAGGATTAAACGCGCTTAAGTCCCGAATACTTGAATAACGCGATATAATGCAGGTAAATTTTTTAGGGGGAATAATTTAATGCTTTATCGTGAACTCGGTAATACCGGCTTGAAAGTCAGTGAAATTTCTTTAGGCTGTGAGGGCATGACCGAAGAGAATTATTTAATGTGTGAGAAATTATTTAATTTGGCTGAAGAGTCAGGCGTAAACTATTTTGATTTATATTCGCCCGATCCTGAATTACGTTCACACATAGGCCAAGCGTTACAAGGCAGACGCGAAAAATTTATAATTCAGTCTCATTTGTGTTCAATTTGGAAGGACGGCCAATATACACGCACAAGAAATTTACAGGAAGTAAAAACAGGCTTTCAAGAAATGCTAAAACTTTTACAGGTAAATTATATTGACGTGGGAATGATTCATTATTGCGATGCTCTTGACGACTGGGACGAGATAATTAATAACGGAATTCTTGATTATGCCCGTGAATTAAAGCAGTCAGGACTAATTAAGCATATCGGGTTAAGTTCTCATAATCCGCAAGTTGCCTTAAAAGCTGTCGAGAGCGGGGCGATTCAAGTATTAATGTTCAGCATAAATCCGTGTTATGATTTACAGCCTGCCAGTGAAGACGTAGAAGATTTATGGCGTGATGAGAATTACGAGAATCATTTAACAAATATGGATCCTGAGCGCGAGAAATTATACGAGACTTGTAATAGACTCGGAGTCGGAATTACAGTAATGAAATGTTTCGGGGGCGGTGATTTACTTGACTCGAAATTATCTCCGGCGGGTGCTGCATTAACTGTCAATCAGTGTATAGCTTATGCTTTGAGTCGTCCTGCTGTATCGTGTATTTTATCCGGAGCCCACTCGGTGAAAGAATTTCAGGACTCAATAAATTTTGAGTTTGCAAACGAGTCAGAAAGAGATTACGCGCTCGCCCTTGCCTCGTTCCCTAAAATCGGCTGGGAGGGACATTGTATGTACTGCACTCACTGCGAGCCATGTCCGGTTAAAATCGATATTGCTTCAGTTACTAAATTCTTGAATCTCGCTAAATCCGCAAAAAATAATATTCCTGAAACAGTGAGAAATCATTATGAATTACTCAAGCATCACGCCGTAGAATGCATACAGTGCGGGACATGTGAGAAACGCTGCCCGTTCGGTGTAAATATACGCGCTAACATGAAAGAAGCTCATAAAATTTTCGGTCTGTAAATAATAATTTGGCACTTGCTTAAATTTGAGTGAGTGCCTTTTTTTGCCGCAAATTATAAAATATTCCCGTGTAATTGCCGAAAATATAAATCAGGAATATATAAATCTTTTAGCAGGAGGCGCATATTTATATCATGATGACGGGCGTTAATAACACTATAAAACTTGCATATAATGCTTTGACATCAACGAATAAGGCAATAGAGAACACCGCGCGGGCTTTATCAACAGGGAAACGTACAGCAACGGCAGCCGATGACGCAGCAGGACTCGCAATGAGCATGAAAATATCTTCACAAATTGCCGGAGTCGACCGAGCTATACGTAATTCACAAGATGGAGTCTCAATGCTTCAGACTGCAGAGGGAGCACTAAATCAAATTAATTCAATGCTGCAGAGAATGCGGGAATTATCAATACAGGCAGCAAATGACTCTTTGACGACTCAAGACAGAAATTATATACAGCTTGAGATCGGCGAATTACGCAAAAATATTGACAACGTAGCAAAAAATACTACATTTAATACTAAGAGATTACTTGACGGCAGTTCGGGAGCATCATGGACTTCTGATAAAGTTTCTACAAAGGTAAAAATTTCAGGCTCATTAACTGCGATTGATCAATTCGGGCAAAAATCTACAGTCGAAGGCAATTACAAAATTGAAGTCAGAGCTAAACCCGGCCAAGCTCAAGTCTTGAAATCCGGAATTTTCACGATTCCAGAAATTAATGACGGCGACTCGGAAAATGAATATACTTACACGATTAATATAGAAGACGGAGAAGACATTAACGGCGCGACTTCAGGGAATGGCTGGAAATTTGAAAATGGAGTCTTGAATATCACCGAATCAGGCAAATATCATATACAGGGCAGCGGCTCAATAACTGATAATAAAATAGTAATAAGTCAGGGAGTCGACGCTCAAATAAGATTAACGGACGTAAATATAAATTCAGCGTCAGGGAGTGCTTTTGAAGTCAACGGTGCGAACGTGAAATTATTTCTTGCCGGCGATAATATTTTGAGTGCAGGCTCGGACGAAAGCGCAGGGCTTGAAGTTCAAAATGTAGACGGCTATACGAGTTCACTTGTTATAAATAGTTCAGAGGGCACGGGCTCGGAAGAAGGAACTTTAACGGCGACTGGCACGGGCTGCGGGGCTGGTATAGGCGGGGCTTGTCATAATTCACCGAACTGGAAAGGCTCTGTCGGAGAAATAACTATTAACGGCGGTACTATTATTGCAAACGCGGAAAATTCCGGGGCTGGTATAGGCGGAGGCGGATATTATGACTCATACACAGATGAGGGCGCGCATGTAAAAATCACCATCAACGGCGGAAATATCACAGCAGAAGCAACGGGCACAGGTGCAGGAATAGGCAGCGGAGGAAATGCACGGGGCGATTCGTCAAATATAGATTTCATAAAAATTAACGGCGGCAAAATTACAGCTACAGGCTCAGGAGGCGGCGCAGCAATAGGAGGCGGGCTTAACTCCAACGGCGGCAATATAGAAATAAGCTCAAACGCTGAATTAAATTTATCGGGATGGATTGATACAGCAAACGGGGCGACTCGTTCAATAGGTCGAGGTCAAGACGGCGAAATTTCCGGCAGTGTTACTGATACAGCAACTAATCCCGAAAAAATTATAACTTTACGAGATATTCCCGAATTCTATAATGCAAGCGGAGTATTTATGCTTGAACAGCCTCAAACTATAAATATTTCTCAAGGCAATGGGCAGTCAACGAGCATAACTCTTCACGCTACTGACACAATTAATGACGTCCGCAGAAAATTAAATGACGCTATAGCATATGATTTGAATCAGGCTCTATATACTGACAATCCGAATAATTTTGTTAGCTTTATTACTGAACCCGATATAAGCGGCCTCGAATCAGTTGCGAATACGTTTATAATTCGTTCGGCAGTTGCAGGAAATGCGGGCAAATTAAGCATTACGTCAAATAATCAGGATTTATTAAACGTGTTAGGCTTTAATACGATTCAGGAAGCAACAGAGAATAATTTTACTGCTTCAGTTTATGAGGCTCATACGGGCAAAGTTTTAGCGAAAAATATTCAGACCGACGGAAATAGCATTAACGGAATAATCAGCCCTAATATAAGCGTAGAATTTGATCATATGGCAAATGTTAAAGCAATGTGGAGCGACTCGGCAAAAAATTATGTATTATATTCTGACTCGCAGGCATATGAGACGACTATTCATTTAGTAGATAGGAGAACAGCTTTTCAGGTCGGGCAGAATTTAGGCGAGGACTTTTACATCAATATAGGCGACATGACATCGAGCGCACTGGGAATCGACAAAATAAATTTAACGTCAAGAAAGAGCGCATCAGAGGCCATTACTATAATTGACTCTGCTATTCATAAAGTTTCTTTACAGCGTTCAAGAATCGGCGCATATCAAAACGAGCTAGAATATAACACTAACAGCCTTACTGAAACGAGCTTGCAGTTAAATGCCTCAGAAAGCCGCTTAACTGATACAGACATGGCAAGGGAATATATAGAATTCGTGAAGCTGCAAATTTTGAATAACGCGGGGAGTTCTATGTTATCACAGGCAAATCAAAACGCTCAAAATCTCGTCAACGTCTTAGCACTATAAAAAATTTTCTCCCCTTCTCTGAATTCAATGGGCAGGGGAGAGTCTTATTTCATTTATTATATTTCTCCGTTGTTAATCCATTCGGCCAAGTCGAGCGCAAAATAAGAAATAATTATATCTGCACCCGCTCTTGCTTGAGAGATTGCCGACTCGATTGCTATTTTTTTCTCGTCAAGCCAGCCCATTAACGCCGCAGCCTTTATCATTGAGTACTCACCGCTGACTGAATAAGACCCGACCGGAATTAAAAATTTTTCTTTGACTGACTTCAATATATCAAGATAAGCGAGTCCCGGCTTAACTATTATCATATCCGAGCCCTCTTGTATATCAAGCATTGCTTCCTTCAGTGCCTCGCGCGAATTTCTTATATCCATTTGGTAAGATTTACGATCCCCGAACGCAGGAGCCGACCCCGCAGCCTCCCTGAATGGCCCGTAAAATGAGCTTGCATACTTCACAGCGTACGAAAAAATTAACGTGTCCTGCAAATTATTCGCGTCAAGTGCCTCACGTATTGCCAAAGTGTGCCCGTCCATCATGTCAGAAGGTGCTACTATATCAGCGCCGGCGTTTGCTTGAGAGACTGCTATTTTTGCGAGATATTCAAGCGTTGAGTCATTATCAACACAGCCATTTTTTATTATTCCGCAATGTCCGTGTGAAGTGTATTCGCACATGCATACATCGCCGATAATATTTAAATCCGGGAATTCATTTTTTGCGAGTCTTATAGCTTGCTGAATTACTCCGTTATCGTCCCACGCTGAAGAGGCGCACTCGTCTTTATGTTCAGGCAGTCCAAATAATAAAATCCCCCCGATTTTGTTTCTTGCTGCACGTTCAAGAATCACCGGCAATTTATCGGGGCTGTAACGTCTTTGACCGGGCATTGCTGGTATATCTTCAATGATATTTTTGCCTTCACGAACGAAAACGGGATAAATTAACATTGAAGATTTTAATCTCGTCTCGCAAGTTAAATCGCGTATTGATTGAGTCTTCCTTAAGCGTCTTGGCCTGATTCGTAGATTATTCATGTAAAAATTTCAGTCCTTCTTCAAGATATATAACAGGTTCAAATTTTAGCACTTTCTTAGCAAGTTCTATAGAAGCAGACGAGTGCAAAATATCTCCCTCTCTGGGTGACTCGTGAATTGCCTTAATTTCTCGTTCGGGGGCAAATATTTTATAAATTTTAGCGAGTAATTCATTAAGACTCGTTTTGACTCCGCAGCCTATATTGAAGACTTGCCCGGCCGCCTTATCTTCAAGAGCAGCAAGAATATTAGCTAACACTACATTTTGAACCGCGCAAAAATCCCGTGTAGCTTCTCCCGTTCCATAAATTATGGGAGTCTTCCCTGTTTTCACAGCACTAACCCATTTAGGAATCACTGCGGCATATGCTCTATTAGGATTTTGACGAGCTCCGAACACGTTAAAATATCTCAAGCCCACGCACTCAAGTTTATATACTCGTGTGAAAAATTCTGCGTTTATCTCGTTAATATATTTAGTCATAGCATATGGAGATAAAGATTTGCCGGTTTTGCTTTCAAGTTTTGGTATAGTTTGGTCATCTCCATAAACTGCGCTGGAAGTTGCATATACTACGCGTTTAATATTATTTTCTCGTGAGGCCTGCAAAATATTCATGAAACCTGTTATATTTACATCGTGATATTTTAATGGGAACTGCATGGACTCAGGAACTGACGCAAGAGCAGCATGATGCAGTACATAATCAACACCCTTTAGAGCTTCACGACATGAGTCAAGATTTGTGATACTTGAATCAATCAGCGTAAAATTCTCTGCGTGGCCTGAATTCTTGAGTGCTGAGTCAATATTTTCTTGAGTCCCCGTGCTGAAATCGTCAAAGCCCTTCACATTCTGCCCGATCGATAATAAAGCCTCCGTCAAGTGTGAGCCTATAAACCCCGCCGCACCTGTTACAAGCCATGTATATTTTGCGTTTAATTTGCCCGATAAAATTTTAGAATAAATACTCATTGCATTATTTATTAATCGAGACAATTTTTAACTTTCTTGTGCCTCTAGGAATCTTGACGAGGACTTCAGCTCCTACAATATGCCCTGAAATTGCCTGACCGACCGGACTTTTTTGTGATATTCTCTGAATTCCTTTCGCGTTGACTGCCGCACCCGATAATTCTTCAGAGCCTACGAGTTCATACGTGAAAATTTTTCCGGGCTGATCTAAATCTTCAAGCGTTATCGTTAAGCCTATACCGACTCTATTTGTGTCAAGTTTTGCCTCGTCTATAACAGTAACTTTGCTTAAAGTATTCTCAAGATCTAATATTCTATCTTCGAGCTTGGCCTGTTCTTCTTTAGCTGCTGCATATTCTGCGTTCTCGCTCAAGTCTCCGAATGCCCTAGCCTCTTCTAATTGTCTTGCTACTTCCTGACGCTTTACTGTTCTCAAGTGCGTTAATTCTTCGCTTAATCTCTCGTAACCCTTTCGAGTCATCTCATGAGTTTCTGTTTTCTTCATAATAATTCCTCACATTCTGATAAAATATAACTTGCATATTTTACTTCTATAATATATTTTAAGGGAGATGCAAATTTTATGGCACAATATGAAAATTATATGCCTTCTTATGCGGGAACGGATACACTAGAAATAACTAATACACTTTTCCGCAAAGTCTATCAGTTTATGGCGTTAGGATTAATTATTACTGCACTAACAGCATATTTTACGGCAGCGACTCCGGCGATGATAAGATTCTTTTACGGATCAAGAGCTCCGTTAATTATTGCGGCAGTTGTTGAAATCGGCTTAGTGCTTTATTTAGGATTTGCAATTAACAAAATTTCTGCGGGAACTGCTTTAACATTATTCTTGCTTTACAGCTTTGTGAACGGTCTCACACTCTCGATTTTATTGCTTGTATATACTCAGGCATCAGTTTATCAGGCGTTTTTTACCGCTGCGGGAATGTTCGGAGTCATGAGCGTTTACGGGCTATTCACTAAGAAAGATTTAACCGGCATGGGAAGTTTCTTGATTATGGGCTTATTCGGGATAATTATAGCGAGCTTGATTAATATTTTCGTGAGATCTTCAGGCATGGAAATGATTATAAGCATAATGGGAATAATTATTTTTATGGGCTTGACTGCTTATGACACGGCAAAAATTAAGCAGCTTTCTATGACTGTCAACGGAGCGGACTCATCAGCATTAACAAAAATTGCAGTAATCGGAGCGTTACAGCTTTATCTTGATTTCATTAACTTGTTTATATATCTGCTTAGGATATTCGGCAAACAGAGAGATTAAGATTTATTATTTATCCCCCTTGTCGTAAATGGCCGGGGGGAATTTTTTTATTATTTACACAAGTTATTAATTTATCGCTCGTAATATCGAGTAATGGGGGGGGGGGGGGGG
>JAFSWW010000092.1 GCA_017444345.1 Synergistaceae bacterium
ATCCGGATCATATGACTCAAGAGAATTTGCGAGATTCTGATATAGTGTTGATGTTATATCTTGTTCGCTGGTTATTTCACTTGAAGGCGTTATATTTTCGTGTTCGTCATGTGATAAATCATGCGCAAAAATTTCACCCGTTATATTTTGCGCTTGTATAGTATCTTCACGAGAGAATAATATTTCCTGCTCGTCTAAAATATTTGCGTCATTGCCCGGAGTCTCTGTAATATTCTGCAGGTCGTGCGCATTTATAGCAGCATTAATCGGGGCGAGTAATAGTCCCGTCCCTGCGTCTTTGTTATTATTATTAAGCCAGTCCATTAAATCCTGCTTCAAATTACAAGCTCACCTTTTATATAATATTCTGGTTTAGTGATTTGTCAGTTTACCCCGATTTTATGAACTTGGCAACGTTAAGGCGTTCAGAACATGCTATTATTATGTATAAAAATTTTTCATGAAAGCATGTGATATTGAATGTCAAACATGACTATAAAGACTTCAAGATTTGGCGAGGTCGAATATAAACAGGAAGATTTATTATTTTTTCCGCGCGGTATTCCTGCATTTGAGACTATGCACGAATGGATTTTAGCAGGCAGTGATGACAGCGCAATTAAATGGCTTCAAAGCATTAACGACGGAGATTTAGCACTCCCAGTAACTTCACCCGACGCAATTCAACCGGATTATAACGCCCGAATCCCTGAAGATGAGCTAAAGATGATAGGCACAGTAAATCCCGCTGACCTTGCATTATTAATAGTCGTCTCGATTCCTCCTGCTGCTCCGTGGAACATGACGGCAAATTTACGCGCTCCAATTCTCATAAATTTAAAGACTCATAAGGCCGTGCAGGTTATAGCCCTCAATGAAGAGTACCCGATAAGACATGTTATATTCCCTGAAGATGTCCGCGAAAAAATGAAGGCTTCTGCTCAACCTGCTCAATTAAAGCAAGAAAACGGAGGCGATGAATAATGCTCGTCTTAAGCAGAAGAGTTAATGAAAGCATTCAAATCGGCACAGACATTGAAATAATGGTAATTGACGTTCGCGGCGATGTAGTAAGACTCGGAATAACTGCCCCGCAATCGACTCAAAGTTGGCGCAAAGAATTATGGGACGTAATCGTCAAAGAAAACAAGACAGCCGCAGAAGGTGTGAGATTTCCGGACTATAAAGCTGCGACCCGCCTGCCATTGTCGACATTCTCGAAACTCTCAAAGATTCCCACGGTTCATATTAATAATAGGATTGATGATAAAGAATGAACGATAAAAAAATTGCGGTTGTATTAGGCTCTGACAGTGATTTAAATATTGCTGAGAAGTGCGTAAAAGTGTTAAAGACTCTAGGGCTTGAGTTCACAGTAAATATAATTTCTGCTCATAGGACTCCGGAAAAAGCGCGGGAATTTGCCATTAATGCACGTGATAATAATTACGGCGTAATAATTGCCATTGCTGGGAAGTCTGCGGCACTTGCGGGCGTGTTAGCTGCTCATACAAGAGTTCCCGTTATTGGCGTTCCTGTTATGAGTCAAGATTTAGGCGGGCTTGATGCTTTACTCTCAAGTGTTCAAATGCCCCCGGGAGTCCCTGTTGCTTGTGTTGCCATTGACGGCGGGGCAAATGCTGCGTGGCTTGCTGCGAGAATCTTGGCCGTTAGTGATAATGATTTAGCGCAAAAATTAGAAATCGAGACTCAAAAAATGTCGGAAAGTGTAGAGAAAAAGAATCATGACATACAAGCGAAATTCATATAAAGACTCAGGCGTTGACGTTACAGCAGGTTATGAGTCAGTAAAATTAATGCGCTCCCACGTTGAACGCACGAAAATTGAAGGGGTTTTCTCTGATTTAGGAGGATTCGGGGGGATGTTCGCACTTCCTGAAGGACTCAAGAATCCCATTTTAGTGAGCGGCACAGACGGAGTCGGGACAAAATTAAAAATTGCCTTTGCACTCGATAAACATGACTCAATCGGGATTGACTGCGTTGCTATGTGCGTTAATGATGTGTTATGTTCGGGAGCCAAGCCGTTATTTTTTCTTGATTATATAGCTGTAGGCAAAAATTATCCGGAAAAAGTTGCGCAAATTGTCTCAGGTGTTGCAGAAGGCTGCGTGCAGGCAAATTGTGCGTTAATAGGCGGAGAGACTGCGGAAATGCCGGGATTTTACCCAGTTAATGAATATGATTTAGCCGGTTTTGCTGTCGGAGTAGTTGAGCGCGAAAAGATTTTGAATCCTTCAAACGTGAAACAAGGCGATATTATTATTGCTCTGCCTTCAACTGGTGTGCATTCTAATGGATTCTCACTTGTAAGAAGAATTTTAGCGGAACATGATTTCAAGCAATATATTAACGAGTTCGCTAAGAGTCTGGGTGAAGAGTTATTAACTCCTACAAAAATTTATGTCCGTGAAGTGTTGCCGGTTATCGATAAAATAAAATCAATCGCTCATATAACGGGCGGCGGCTTTTATGAGAATATCCCCCGGGCGTTCGGTGAAGGACTCGCGGCAAAAATCGAACTCTCAAAAATTAAGACTCTCCCTGTATTTGACTATATTATGAAGGCCGGAAATATCGAGCTTGACGAAATGTATCACGTTTTTAATATGGGCGTGGGAATGATTTTAATAATTTCGCCTGAAAATGTTGACGGGATTCTAAAAAATTTAAACGAGTCATATATAATCGGAGAAATAATTAATAACGAAAATGGAGGCGTAATTTTATGGTGAAAATTTCCGTGCTTGTCTCAGGAGGCGGAACGAATTTACAGGCCCTAATTGACTCGCAGAATAACGGGATAATTAAATCGGGTCAAATTGTGCAGGTTATCTCAAGCAATGATAAAGCATTTGCACTCGAACGCGCTAAACGTGCAAATATTCCCAGTGAAGTAGTGAGCTTGAAGGAGTCGGGCGAAAATTTTGAGTCAAGATTGTTAGACTCGCTTAAAAAATTTAGTCCTGATTTAATCGTCTTGGCCGGATTCATGCATATTTTAAGCAAAAATTTTATTGAATCCTGTAACGCAAAAATTATAAATATTCACCCGTCATTAATTCCTGCGTTTTGCGGCAAAGGCTTTTACGGTCTTCACGTTCATGAAGCTGTGTTGAATTCGGGCGCAAAAGTTACCGGAGCTACTGTTCATTATGTGAATGAGATTCCCGACGGAGGGCAGATTATAGCGCAGAAAGCAATAAATATTCTCCCTGATGATACACCGGAAAAATTACAGCGCAGAGTCATGGAATTTGCGGAATGGGTTATTTTGCCGCGTGCTGTTGAAGAAGTTTGCAGGAAAATACAGCCGAAAATTTTTGAGCCTTGTATGAAATATCCCGGCCGGGGAATTATAACGGGAATGACTGAGTCCGGACAAATTGCGCTCGCTTATTTCATTATGGGCCGCAGTCAGTCAAGCAAGTCAAGAATCTTTGCTAAATCTGGCGATGATTTAATTATTAAGCTCGTGAATATAAAGCAGGATTTTGACAGTTCGTTAATTCTTTATTCGCCGCTTAGAGTTCACGGAGAAAATATTATAGTAACTAACGGGGATCAGACTGACACGATTTATAATTTTTTGAACGAGTCAAAAACTTTTGAGCAGGCTTTGAGGACTCGCGAATATGAACCGGACGCACCCCACTATACGCCCAGAATCAGCGCGATTATTAACAAAGAAGGCTACACACAAAGCATTCTTAAACGTTCAGGGCGATTCTTTTTCGAGTATGAATTTAAAGCAGGAACAGGTCATTTAATTCACACTTATGATCATGACGTTATGAGGGATAAAATTTTGCCTTCATTCAGTGGCGAACCTAGAGAAGTAAAAATTTGCGATGATATAAATTTATTTGCTGATTCACTATGGGCGGAACTCAGCGAAGATTATAGAGTCGCGCTTTATGTGAGATTTTATGAGCCTGATTTATCGAGCTATACCGACAAATTATTTAATACACTGTGATAATTTGCATTCACGTAAAAAATTTTGCGGCATTTATTCGAGTCTGTAAAATATAACACGCTATATATATTAAAGGAGTGATTTATTCATGAACGAGTACAAATTAAAATATGGCTGTAATCCCGATCAAAGCCCAGCAAGAATCTTCATGAGAAATAATCAGGATTTACCGCTTGAGATTCTCAACGGCCGGCCGGGCTATATAAATTTTCTTGACGCTTTGAATTCATGGCAGTTAGTGAAGGAATTACGCAAAAATTTAAATCTTCCTGCTGCTGCGTCATTCAAGCATGTGAGTCCGGCGGGTGCTGCTTTAGGTCTTCCCTTAAATGACAATGAGCGCAAATTATTCTTTGTTGACGAGAAATTAAATATAAATGACTCGTTACTTGCTTGTGCTTATGCAAGGGCGCGCGGGACTGACAGGCTTTCTTCTTTCGGGGACTGGGTAGCACTTAGTGATAAATGCGACAAGATTACAGCTGAATATATACGCCGTGAAGTTTCGGATGGAGTCATTGCCCCTGATTATGAGCCTGAAGCACTGGAAATCTTGAAATCTAAGCGCAAAGGAAATTATGCCGTTGTCAAGATTGACTCAAATTATGAGCCTGAAAATTTAGAGACCCGCGACGTTTTCGGGATAACTTTTGAGCAGTCGAGAAGCACCGCCCCCGTTTGTGAATTATCAAAATTTGACTCTCTTGTTACTGTCTCGCAGATAATGCCGGAGTCCGCAAAACGTGATTTAATTCTTGCGCTGATAACTCTTAAATATACTCAGTCTAATTCAGTCTGTGTTACTAAAAACGGGCAGACACTGGGAGTCGGAGCTGGTCAGCAATCAAGACTTCATTGTGTAAAACTTGCATGTGATAAGGCAGATTTAAGAATTCTACGCGAACACCCGAAAATTTTAGATTTAGAATTTAATTCAAAACTTGGCCGGCCTGAACGAGACAACGCAATTAATGTAATTCTCACGACAAACAGCGGCATTATTTCAGATTCCGAGCGTAAAGAATGGCTTGCAAGTAATTCCGGCGCGTCACTTGGCAGTGATGCATTCTTCCCGTTCGCTGATAATATAGAACGTGCTTATTTGAGCGGCGTTAAATTTATTGCACAGCCGGGCGGATCTATTCGTGATGATTTAGTGATTAAGGCCTGCGACGATCATAATATTTCAATGGTAATGACGGGTAAAAGATTATTCCATCATTAATATATATAGCAGCAAAAAATTTTTCCTAATATTCTACTCCCACCCGCCCACCCTGCTACTTCGTAGCAGAGTAGAATAGGAGAAAAGCAAAATCTGTAATCACGCTATATTTATTATTTATTTATATAGAAGGGAGCAAATTTTTATGTCTATTAATATCGAACTTGACGAGAAACACGCGCAGAGACTCGAACTTGTCTGCAATGCGCTTGAACTTGATTCGGCCGGTGCAGTGTCAGAAGCAATTGATATTTTTTTCCGTAAACTCGTAACTGACGGCAAAATTCCCATTGAAGAGTCAATGTCCGGAATCAGCGACCCTAAAGACGAGAAAGATTACAAGCTCGAAGATATACCCGATATTGATAATGCTAAGAAATACGGGCTCACAGCAAAGGAACGCGCAGGACTCGGCAAATCAGCAGCAAAAAATTTGAATAAGGCCGAACAGGGCGACCCTGCAGCACAAAACGTAATGGGAACTTATTACGAGAGCGGCAACGGATTCGAGAAAAATTACGACAAGGCTATTTACTGGTACACTAAGGCGGCAAATCAGGGTAATACTAACGCTCAATATCATTTAGGAGTGCTTTATAACAAGGCAAAAGAGAATCCCCTCCGCGCTTATTTCTGGTTTGAAGTTGCGAGATTATGCGGCTTTAATATCACTCATATACATCAAGACTATATAATCAGGTTGACTGAAATGCTTTCAGCCCGGCAAATTAAGCTAGCTCAAGATGAGGCAGTCAAGAAAGTTAAATCAATAAAGGGAGGCGAATAATTTATGAATATTCTCATAATCGGCGGGGGCGGGCGTGAACACGTTATCGCAAAATACGTCGCAAAGAATCCCAGAGTCAAAAAATTATATGCTCTTCCCGGCAACGGGGGGATCTCACAAATTGCCGAGTGCGTTAATATTTCAGCTGAAGACATTGACGGAATCGTAAAATTTGCTGAGACTCATTCTATAGATTTCGCAATTGTCGCACCTGATGATCCCTTAGCACTGGGAGCAGTTGACAGGCTCGAGTCAATCGGCGTTAAATGTTTCGGCCCGTCTCAGAACGCAGCAATAATCGAGAGCAGCAAAATTTTCGCAAAAGAATTAATGACTCGTTATAACATTCCCACTGCAAAATATAAAGTCTTCACGAACTTAGACGAGGCTTTATCACATGCGGCTTTATCAGATTGTCCGATTGTAATAAAAGCTGACGGGCTCGCAAAGGGGAAGGGCGTTACAGTCGCTGAAAATTTCAAACAGGCAAGGGACGCTATTATTTCATGCATGAAGGATAAAGCATTCGGAGCGAGCGGGGAGAAAATTTTAATTGAAGAGTGTCTACGAGGCCCGGAAGTTACTGTTTTAGCTTTAACTGACGGCAAAACTATACTCCCGCTGATTTCGTCAATGGATCACAAAAGAATCTATGACGGCAACAAAGGCCCTAATACCGGCGGAATGGGAGTCGCTGCTCCAAATTTTTATTATAGTGATGAGATTGCAGACGAATGCATGAAAAAAATATTTCTGCCCACTATTAACGCACTTAATCAGGAAGGCCGCAAATTTAAAGGATGTCTCTATTTCGGGTTAATGCTGACTCGGGACGGCGCAAAAGTCATCGAGTATAATTGCAGATTTGGAGATCCTGAAGCTGAAGCCGTTTTGCCTTTGCTTGATTGTGATTTGCTAGATATTTTGCTTGCTGTACGTGATGAGAGATTGAACGAGCTTAATATAAAGTTTAAAGACTCTGCGTCTTGCTGTGTTATTCTAGCGTCAGGAGGTTATCCCGGCAAATATTTATCAGGCTATGAAATCGATTTCGGCGATGTTGATAAGATAGAAGGAGTCGAAATTTTCCACTGCGGGACAAAATTTGAAAACGGGCAATATTACACGGCAGGAGGGCGAGTCTTAGCTGTTAATGCAGTCGCGAATGATTTTCCTTCAGCAAGAACTAAAGCATATGAGGCCGTCAACTGCATAAAATTTGAAAATATGCGCTACAGGTCAGATATAGGAGCGAGATAATTTATCATGAAAGATTATAATCTCGAACGTTTTATATCGGCTCAAGAAAGTGATTATAATATCGCATTGAACGAGATAAAACACGGCCGGAAAAAGAGTCATTGGATCTGGTATATATTCCCTCAGCTTAGGGGATTGGGCTATAGCTATAATTCTGATTTTTACGGAATTGAAGACGTTGACGAGGCAAAAAAATATTTAGCTCATCCCGTTTTAGGCGCAAGATTACAGGAAATCACAAGGGCATTGCTTGAACTCAAAGAAAATGACGCTAATAAAATTATGGGCAGTCCCGACGATATGAAGCTGCATTCTTGCATGACTCTTTTTGCGTATATATCGGGGAATGACTCAATTTTTCACAAGGCAATAAATAAATTTTTTGCTGGTCAGCAGGACTATAACACTTTGCAGATTATTAACTCATTCAAGCCAAAGCCGCGAATTTTGCCGGAAAATAATAATTTATCGTGGGATTCTCGTAACTGGCTCAACAGATTAAATGATACTGCACCTGATTATAGGGCGTTAAATCGTGAAGTCTGGCAAAATACTTTTGCAATAGTTGAAGCTAATTATTATGAGTTATCAGACGATGAAAAAATTTTATTGCGCAGTGAAGACAACCCCCGCAAAGAGTCAAAATTTTACGAGAATGAATTTACAGCCAAGTTTGAGCCGCTCAATATTCAGCCTGAAATTGAAGTAGTGCCCGATGATTGTCTTGATGTCGCTCATAACTGGGTAAATCAGGGTCTCGAAGTCTGTGTGTTGAATCTCGCAAACAGGCATAACCCCGGCGGCGGTGTAGTTGGAGGCTCGGCAGCTCAAGAAGAATATTTATTTCACTGCTCGGACTACTACAAATTTTTATATATTTTCGCTGATTATGCCGAACGATACGGACTCAAGCGTTCAAAATATCAATATCCATTAGATAGAAGTTTCGGCGGAATTTATAGCCCCGGTGTAATTGTCTTCAGAGAAAACGAGTCGCGCGGATATGAGCTTATAAAATCTCCGTGGGAAGTTAATTTTATCGCAGTCGCCGGAATGGTAAACCCCGAACGGGAAATTATAAACGGTGAAGAGTATATTATTCCTGAATTAGTAATCGGCGTGAAAAATAAAATCCGTACAATTTTTAGAATCGCCTGCGAGAATAAGCAAAGAAATCTTGTTTTAGGTGCATTAGGCTGCGGCGCTTTTCACTGTCCACCCCGTCATGTTGCGCAGTTATTCGGCGAGGTTTTACGCGAAAATGAATTTAAAGGCGCGTTTAATAAAATTTGTTTCGCTGTCAAGAGTCATATAGATCCGGAAAAAAGCGAGAATTATATAATTTTCCGTGAAATTCTTGACGGTTTCAAGATAAATTAATGCTTGATTATGCTATGATTCAACTATCAAATTTTCACACACAAAAAGGGGAGTATTTATTATGCACAAAAAATTTTCTTTTGCAATAATTACAATAATTATTTCTCTTGTCATGAGTTCATGTGTTTACGGGGGAATCTTTACGCCCGGAACTTATGAAGGACGCGGCAAGGGTTACAGCGAAAATTCTGACGTAATAGTTCATGTTACCGTAGACGAGAATGCTATTACAAAAATTGAGATCGACGCTCCCGAAGAAGTCCCGTTTGGTGTGCCATTATTCGGCAAATACGGCGAGGCTTTAATCGGTAGGACTGATGGGCAGATTGACTCAGTAAGCGGCGCAACTATGACTCGCAATGGAATATCTGAAGCAGTAGAGAAGGCTTTATCACTTGCACGCGGAGAAAAGCCGGAAGATAAAGACAAGCCCGTTTCATTTACTCCCGGAACTTATGAGTCAGAGTCAGAAGGCTATAACGGCCCTGTAAAAATTAAAGCGACTTTCACAGCTGACAAAATGACAGGAATCGAAATAATTTCGCACAAAGAGACCGAACACGTAGGAGATATAGCTTTCACGTTTATGATTCCTGAAATGTTGCAGGCTAACGGCTCAGGAGTTGACGCAATCAGCGGGGCTACTTTCTCGACTAGGGCACTACGCAACGCAGTTAATAACGCGGCAGAAATGGCAGGCTGTACAAATATTGAAGCATTCAAGAAAGCGAAAATTATTCACAATGCACAGGACGATATAAAACTTGTTTATGATGTCGTAATAGTCGGTGCAGGCGGAGCAGGAGTCGCGGCAGGGGCTCAGGCAGCACAGGACGGCAACACAGTATTAATTCTTGAGAAAAACGCAGAAGTCGGCGGGAATACTCTAGTGTCAGGCGGTCAATATCAAAGTGTCATGCCCTATCTTGTATGGGACCCTAAAGATCCTGACGCTGAAACGGGGATTTTTGCTTTTAACGGTCAATCTTACCAGAAAGTTAAATCTGTTCAGGGCTGCATTAAAGAATTAAAGATGATTCTTAACTGGAACGAATCGCCATTTGACGCAGAATATTATAAGACTCATGAGTATGTAGCCGGAGACGCTGAAGAATTATCAAAACACGGTGTACACTCTGAATATTTGCCGGTATTGCAGGCTCTCAAGAAAGAAATCAAAGCCTATCTTGACTGGGCACAGCCTAAACTCGACGCAGGAATTCCAGAAAATAATTTGACGCTGTTCTCGACTCTGAATCTTCACATTTTCCAGACTTATTACGGCGGATTGAGACAAAGCGCAGATAAATCAACTTGGATTTATGGAAATGTCGATCTCGTCAAGCAATTTATTGAAGACGGTCAAGGGCTCAAAGAATGGCTCGAGTCAATGGGTTCTACTTTTCATGATGATACACAGCCCACTTTAATCGGCGCATTATGGTATCGTGAAAATGAATTCGTCGGTGCAAATGTTGACACTAACGGCGACGGCGTAAAAGAAGAATACAAAGGCCGCTGGGGAACTTTCTTTGTAGCTCCGATTAATGCAATGAAACAAGCTAATAAATTAAATCGCATTATGACTCGTACTACAGTGAATGAATTAATTTACGAGGGCGGGCGAGTTATCGGAGTCCGTGCTACAAGCTATGACGGCACAAAAATTACTGCTTATGCGGCAAAAGGTGTAATTTTAGCAACCGGCGGATATGCTGCAAATCTCGTTAAAGTTGTCGACGAAAATATTTATTGGTCACCTGAATATCTCTCAACAACTACTAAGACGACTAATAGATCAAGTTTACAGGGCAGCGGCATAACAATGGCTCAAGCAGTCGGCGCAAAAGTTACAGGCATGGGATTCACTCAATTAATGCCCATTTCTTGGATCGATAACGGCAATTTAGCATTTGGAGGCGGTAATTATGCTTGCTGGATTAATCCAAATACTGGACATAGATTCGTCGATGAGGGTTCAGAACGCGATGTACTTTCTTTAGCTGAATTCAAAAATGGAATGGACTACAAAGGCAGTAAAGGCGTTTTCTTAGAATTCTATAACGTTGAGCAGAAAATGCCCGCCCCGACTCAATTGCCTGAAACCGGCGATTATCCCGGGCGTTATTACAGGCGCAAAATTTCCGAGCTCCCCGAATTATTTAAAGAATTAGGAGTCAAAGCTGATCCTAAAGTCGTCGAGCAGACTATTAGAGCCTACGACAAAGCAGTAATGACTGGCGGAGAATTCCCCGACGTGGGCAAGGCTATAGCTTCACGAACTATCGGAAATGTAAGCAAGAATCCCGACGGAACTTATAATCTTGATAGTTATGATTTAGATAATACAGTTATGACTATTAGACTCATGGCACCGAGCACACATCACACAATGGGCGGACTTGTTGTTGATACAGGGCGGCACGTTTTGAATTCAGAAGGGCGCATAATTCCCGGACTCTACGCAGCGGGAGAAGTTACAGGCGGAATTCACGGCGGAAATAGACTCGGCGGAAATGCTATAGTTGAAATTTTTGTATCAGGCCGAACAGCAGCAAAGACTCTTAATGCCGAGAATCAATAAAAATTTTTCGTGAAATATTATTTTTTCAGGGAGCGCGGGAATTATTCTCGTTCTCCCATTTTTTTATCGCTTAAACTGTGAAAATTACCGATTGAATAATACCCCCCCCCCCCCCCTATAATTTACGCAAATACTTTATAGAAAAGTGGTCATAATCATGTCAACAGTAAAATATCAAAGTGTCTGCATTTATTGCGGTAAGGGCGGCTCTTCAACATCAATAAGCGAGAGTCTTGGTCAGCCCCATTCAAATCCTCCCAGTATAGGCGGCAGATGTCCATCAAGTCCGGACGGCAAGCATAAACCTAAATGGGTTAAAATTTAGCGCGTAAAAAAATGTTCGTGTGCAAAAAATGCGGCTCCTGCTGTGAGTTAATGAATTTCTTGCAGGCTCAAAATTTGCCGGAAATATCACAAATCGCAGCAGAGTTAAATAACGGCTCAGGAACTTGCAAATATTTTGACTCTGACTCAAGACTATGCAGAATCTATGACTCCCGGCCCATTATCTGCAACAACAAAAAATTTTATGAACAGAATCTAAAAAATGTCATGACACGCGAAAAATTTGACGAGATTTTAATATCTTCCTGCGAATCAATAAGGAGCGGCAATTATGAAAGATTACGCGAAAATTAATTTTTTACGAGACAAGAAAGCAGCTCAGGACGAGTCAAATTATCTGAAGCGGCTTATATCTGAAAATTTATATCCTAAAAAATTTATGATGCCTTTAACACTGCAATTTGAGCTTACTTCACATTGTAACGTCCATTGTAAGCACTGTTATAATTTATCGGGCGAGAATAATTCTAAACCTGATAGAATGACTCCCGAAAAATGGGTAAATTTTGCGCGCTATCTCGTCAATCACGGCGGAATCTTTCAGTGCGTAATTTCAGGAGGCGAGCCGCTTTTACTGGGTGATGACCTATTCGAGATCATGAATATTTTACACGATGACGGGACTATTTTTTGCTTATATCAAATGGATTATTAATGACTCCCGGAAAAGTTAAATCATTCGCGAAATATCGTTATAAATGGCTGCAAATTTCCATAGACGGGGCGACTCGTGAACGTCATGACTCTTTCAGGCAGAAAGCAGGGAGCTTTGACGCAGCTATTAAAGCAGTCTTCATGTTGTCAAGTGCGGGGATTCCTGTAATGATTGCGCACTCTGTAACACCTGAGAATTTATGCGAACTCGATAAAATGTGCTCGCTTGCTTATGAACTCGGAGCGGCGGGAATAATTTTAGGCGAAATAATGCCCAGCGGACGAACTTTTTTGAATCAGGAAATATTATTAAATCATGAGCAGAGAAATTTTTTACACGAGAAAATTAACGAGAATGCGGCCAAGTTCTCCGGAAAAATGCAAGTACAAAGAAGTTCACTCACAAAGATTCAATTAATGCGCTCACAAAATTCACCCATGACAGGAGCAATTATCAGACCCGACGGAAATATAAGACTCGATTGTGTAGCTCCGTTTGTTATCGGGAATGTTTTAGACGGTGATTTTTGCGAAATTTGGCAGAGTAAAGCCCATAATATTTGGAGCAGACCGGAAATTATTAATTATATTGACTCGTGGGACGATATAGACGAAATTAATCACGGAATCAAGAATTATTTTGACTCTGACATAATATTATAATTGTATAGGGAGGAAATTTTTTAATGAAGCAATATTCTAAACCTGAAGTAATTAGCAGTTCCAAGCCAGTTTTTGCGTTCCCTGCTGTAGGTCTTGCATTAATCGGAGGTTATGCGGCCGGCCAAGCTGTTAAGAAATTATTTGACGTAAACATGATAAATCGTGATAATTTGCTTGAACTTGAGCCCGTTATATCATGAATACTGCTTATAATATGCTGGAAAATTTTATTCCCGTTCGTAATGCCCTGAAAGTTAGAGAGGACGGAAATTTTTTAATCGCGGCAAATCACGAGAAGGAAATTTTTTATCTGAACTCTACGGCTCGTGAATTCTGGGAATTTATTGACGGAAATATAAATATTGACTCAATTTGCGAAAAGTTTTTATGCGAATATGATATTAACCGCGACTCACTGGAAAATGATTTAGTGAATCTTTTACGCGATTTACAATGGAAAAAGTTAATCAGGCTCAAAATAGGGGGTGATTTGTCATGAAAAAATATATAACTCCTTCAGTAATGGGAACTAGTAAAGGCGGATTCTTGATTCCGGCGATTGCTGGCTTGAGTGTTGCGAGTGCTTTTATTGCGGGGGCTGCTGCATCTATACTCAAGGGCGATAAAAGCGTCTCTGTTGATATGCCTTCAGGACTTGAGCCAATATACGCGAGTTAATAAAAATTTTGCAGCTTATAATATAATTTCAGGGAGAGTGAGATTTATTCTTATTCTCCCGTTTTTATTTAGGGAGTTATTCATGTAATATAAATTTTACGCATTATTCTACTCCCACCCGCCCACCCGACTGCTACGCAGCCGAGTAGAATAGGGAATTTTTTTAAGGAGGTCATTACTCTGGTACATAGAATTTATACGGAACGCAAGGACTCAAATAATATCGAGTCATTAACTCTATTGAACGAGATAAAAATTTTATCAGGCAATGAGAATATTTCACAAGTAAGAATCTTAAACCGTTATGATATTCAGGGCTTGAGCGATTCGGAATTAGACTCGTGTAAAAATTTGATTTTCTCTGAGCCCTTCACTGATAATATTATAGAAAATTTGCCCGGTGATTCTAATAAAATTTTAGCAGTTGAATATTTACCCGGACAATACGATCAACGAGCCGACTCAGCTGAACAATGCGCGGGACTCTTGCTGGGATTCAGGCCTGTTATTAAGACTGCGAGAATATATTTATTTTACGGGGAATTAAATAATTTTGACGCTGTCAAGAAATTTCTAATAAACCCGGTCGAATCTCGTGAAGCACAATTAAACGAATATGACTCACTTGATTTAAATTATTCGCGCCCTGATGACGTTAAAATTATCGATGATCTATTAAGCACTAAGGGACTCGCTATGAGCCGGGAAGATTTAGAATGCTGCAAAAAATATTTTGACTCGGAAAACCGCAAGCCCACCGCCGCAGAAATTAAAGTCTTAGATACTTACTGGTCAGATCACTGCAGGCACACTACTTTTTTGACGCATATAAACTCGGCAGAAATTCTTGATAATAGCGTGTCTAACATGTTCGCAAAATATTTAGAGATCCGCAAAGAATTAAATTACAGCCCCGATAAGCCGGTTACTTTAATGGACATAGCAACAATAGGAGCAAAATTTTTGAAGTCCCGCGGGTTGTTGCCTGACTTGGTAGACTCTGAAGAAAATAACGCCTGCACTGTGAAAATAAATATTAATAATGAGTCATGGCTTTTGTTATTCAAGAATGAAACTCACAATCACCCGACTGAAATAGAACCGTTCGGAGGTGCTGCGACTTGTATAGGCGGGGCAATTCGTGATCCATTATCGGGACGCGCATATGTCTATCAGGCAATGAGAATCACAGGAGCTGCTGACCCGTTTAAAGCAACTATGCCGGGCAAATTACCACAGCGGGCAATTATTACGAAATCTGCGGCCGGTTACAGCTCATACGGGAATCAAATCGGGATTCCCACGGGACTAGTCGACGAAATTTATCACGAGGGCTATAGAGCTAAGAGACTCGAAGTCGGAGCAGTTCTCGCGTCAGTTCCTGAAAAAAATGTGATTCGTGAAAGGCCGGAGTCGGGCGACTATGTTTTATTACTCGGCGGCAAAACAGGACGGGACGGAATCGGCGGCGCAACCGGGTCAAGCGTATCACACAGTTCTATATCTCTTGAGACTTGCGGGGCTGAAGTCCAAAAAGGTAACGCACCTGAAGAAAGAAAGCTGCAAAGATTATTCAGGAATCCGGAATTTACGAGACTAATAAAACGCTGTAACGATTTCGGGGCGGGCGGAGTAAGTGTCGCAGTAGGTGAATTAGCAGACGGGCTCGATATAGATTTAGACTCAGTTCCGTTAAAATATGCAGGTCTCGACGGTACAGAAATTGCAGTTAGTGAATCTCAAGAACGCATGGCCGTTGTAGTCAGTGAAAGAAATATAGAACGGGTAAAAAATTTAGCTCTGTCTGAAGATGTTCAGGCAAGTATTATAGCTCGTGTGAATAATTCAGGCAGTATGCGAATGACTTGGCGGGGTCATGAAATAGTGAATTTATCGCGCGAATTCATAAACTCAAGCGGTGCAGAAAGAAATATAAACGTGAAAGTCAATCAGCCTGTAATAAAAACTTGTGAGAATGATTATAAAACTTTTCAAGATAAATTATTTGCTATTCTCAAAGATTTAAACGTGTGCTCTAAACAAGGACTCTCAGAAATATTTGACTCAACGGTCGGGGCACACTCGTTATTAATGCCGTTCGGGGGCAAATTTCAGAAAACGCCGGCTCAAGCAATGGCAGCAGAAATTTTTACAGGTTCGCAAATATGTTCGCTGATGTCATACGGATTTGACCCGTTTATTAGCGAATCTTCACCGTTCAGAGGCGCATATATAGCAGTTCTTGACTCGTTATGTAAAATCATAGCTTCAGGGGGGAATCTAAAACATTGCTGGCTGACTCTACAGGAATATTTCGGCAAGCCCGGCTATAATCCCGAAAAATGGGGACTTCCTTTTGCGGCATTGCTGGGAGCTTTGAGGGCTCAATTAGATTTTAACGTTGCTGCAATAGGCGGTAAGGACTCAATGAGCGGCTCATTTGTTGATGATACGGGCAAAAATTACGATGTCCCGCCGACTCTTATTTCGTTTTGTGTGTGTGCTGCTGAAGTCGATAAAATTATTTCTCCTGAATTCAAGCGTGCAGGCTCAAACGTTTATATTTTGTCGCCCGATTATGACTCTGATAACTTGCCGACGCCTGACTCAATGAAAAATTTATTTGCTTTGATTCAAGAGTTAAACGCGAATCATAAAATTTTATCGTGCTACGTGCCTACATTCGGGGGGATTCACGCAGCAATATTTAAAATGTGTCTAGGCAATAATTTAGGCTTTGAATTCGAGAATAATAATTTATTAGATGACTCTAAACGCTGTAAATTTATAATCGAACTTGCTGACGAGAACGAGAATCTTTGCAGACTTGGCCGGGTTATTGAGACTCCGGAGATAATTTGCGATAATCAACGAGTGAATTTAAACGATGCTGCTAAAATTTATAACTCAACGCTTGAAAATATCTTCCCGACCGAAATAAATGACTCGTCAGTGATTCCTGATTTCGAGATAAATTCAGATATTCCCAGAGTCTTTTACTCGCATGAATCAAAATCTAATCCGAAATTTTTGATTCCGGTATTTAACGGCACTAACTGCGAATATGAGACAGCAAACGCAATTAATAACGCGGGAGGGAACGCGAAAATTTTTGTCGTGAAGACTCTAACGCCTGAATTAATGCAAGAGTCAGCCCATGAATTTGCGCAGGAATTGAGAGACTCTCAGGCTTTAGTGATTCCGGGGGGATTCTCTAACGGCGACGAACCCGACGGATCAGGAAAATTTATAGCTATTTTCTTGCGCAGTCCTGAAGTTCGCGAGAGTGTAGAAAATTTGATTGATTCTCGTGAGGGCTTAATTTTAGGAATCTGCAACGGATTTCAGGCTCTCGTAAAAACGGGCTTATTACCATTTGGCAAATTCACGAATCCTGAAGACTTATTTGCGACTCTGACATTTAACAAAATCGGCCGTCATCAGTCAAGAATTATAAGATCACGAGTCATATCAAATTATTCACCGTGGCTGCGAAAAAATAAAGTCGGTGAAGTGTATTCTATGCCGATTTCACACGGTGAAGGAAGATTTATCTGCAGTCATGAAATTTATAAATCTCTCATGAATTCCGGCCAAGTCGCGAGTCAATACGTCGATTTAAATAATATTCCCAGTATGAAGACAGAATTTAACCCGGCTGGCTCAAGTTTTGCGATTGAGTGCATTACTTCACCGGACGGGCGGATCTTAGGCAGAATGGGACATGTTGAGAGATTCGGCGCGAGTCTTTATAAGAACGTTGCAGGAAATTACGACACGAAAATTTTTGAGTCAGCCTGTGAATATTTCAGAAAGATATAAATTTTTTTGCGGGGGGAATTCATTTCTCCCG
The DNA here is from genome assembly GCA_017444345.1 of Synergistaceae bacterium. NCBI lineage: Bacteria > Thermotogati > Synergistota > Synergistia > Synergistales > Synergistaceae > Synergistaceae bacterium. Next base: position 17,430 of record JAFSWW010000092.1, read on the forward strand.
TTTAAATATTTTGCGAATTATACTTACAATTTTTGGCACAATTTTAAAGCGCGAATATAATAATAACGCTGTCAGTTCGTCCCTCAAATAAGAAAATATATCAATAATAAACAGAATTATTTTATGTATTAAAGATTTATGTTTGCCCCCCCCCCCCTACGTAAAAATACACATTCAAAAATTTAGCTTTCTTTTCGTGATTGAGCATATACACATTAAATAATCTCTCGGACATGAAAGCAGGCACACGAATTTGATACGGGCTATAATAAACCTGATAATTAATGCGTTTATCTATCTCGTCAAGCACAGCAAAAAGCCACTCGCAATAATCGCAAAAATCTTCATATTTCATGATAAACATATTGCGCGCAGAAAGTTTATTATGATTCATTATTTTATTAAATGCCGGGTAATATTCGCTGAATTGACTCGCGATAATATTTTCAAGAACTCTTAAATCCTCGCTGAAATGTGATTCATTATATTGAGTCGCTGCAGAAAAAGGAAAAATTTGCCTGCGAACTAGTATAATTTTGCCGCTCTCTAAAATATTTATTATTTGTTGAAGGTCAATCTTGTAATTCAAAATTTCGCTTTCAGGTTTATTAATTTCTTCAGTGAAAAATTTACTCTCGTCAAACGCAAAGAAACGCCGATAATGCATTAAGCCTATATATTTAATTTCAGAGTATAAAATTTTTATATTCTTCCATGCCCAGTAAAGAGCCGTCAACTCTGAATAATAGGGATTCTTTTCGCTGATGTTGTCGCATGGCCGGCCATTAAGTGAATTATCCGGCTGAATGTGTAAATCTAAGTCAGTGAGAGCCCGCCCGCAGTGAATCGGCAAGAAAATATTATTATCATTTTGCGGCATATTATAAGGTTTATGATAGCAGATTAAAATTTTTAACTGGTCAGCGATATTTTGCATAATAGAGTCCTTTCACTAATTATTTGAGTCGAGATTATATCATGAAAAAAAATTCCCGGTCATAACGGCCGGGATATTCGCTATTTTCTACCAGTAACAGCCATTATCTAATTTCTTATATCCCTTAGGTTTGCCTTCTAATGGCCTTATCCAGTTTTCATTAAACATTTTCACAAAGACATCCATTTGTTCCCAGCGCGCGCCTTTAATACCGAATAAAATTTGTGTAGCTCCGCCGAAAGTTATAGCTATTTTGCCGGCTGCTTTAAATTTTGCTGCTAGTGGAAAACCGTACGGGCCGCAGCCTAATATAGCTATATCAAAATCTTTGCTCATTGCCTCGTTATACATGAAATCAAGAGCCTCGAACCAGTCATTAAATCCTGAGTCTTTGCCGTCATCTAAGATCATAATTGAACGCTGTACCATAAGCTCAAATTTTGGAAGAATGTTTTTTCCCGGCCATATTAATTCGCGTCTTGCATATTGATACGGAATTGATTCAACAAATGGGCTGATTACTAAAACTTTTTTCCCCTCAAGTTTTGCGCTCCATGGATATTTTGAGAAATACGGCTCAATAGAACCGAGATTGCAATATTCCGGATTTTTGCCGTATGTCTTAAGCATATACTCTTCCATAGGATTCCAGATTCCCTGTAAATCGACATATTGTGTTGCCCATTTCATAATTTCTGCAAATTTTATGATTGTCTGTTTATCTTTTGGGAAAAAACCGGCTGCATCCTTCTTAGAAAGTCCTATAGGAGCTATAAATCCTTTTCCGTCATCACGAACACGCCAAATTTTAGAGAATTCTGCGCTGCCGTAACGTCCAACCATGAAAGGCTCCCCGCGTTCTATTGCTTCACCGATAAATATATTTGCCTCGTCAGTTGTGAGAATTCTTTTACCGTTAAAATGTGTCCTTTCTTTAAGTTTTATGCCTAATTTGCGGCATCTAATTCCATATTCTTGACGTGTATAATCCTTAAGAAAAGCGCGTAATTTCGCAAAACTGCACCGGCCAAGCAAGAAAGAGCCAATCACACAAGAATAAGTCGTTACTAAAATATAAACTTTTCGGGCAGCCTTAAATATTATATTCATGACTTATTCACCCGTCCCGTTAAAGCGCATAATTGAACCTGATACTTGATTATGTAAATTTTTCCTCGTCATTATTAAAGAATCTCCCACTAACTGAAATTTTATTTTGACGAGATTATATCACACAAGCAAATCCATAATTAAGCCATTTATTTAACGAGTATAATATAATTTTTTGTGCGTTATCATGAAAGCTGACTATCACACAAACAAATCTACAACAAGGCCATTTATAAGCGAATACGCAATCACGAATATAATATAACAAATAAATTTTTTTGCTCCGAGAACTATTTTCAGCGCACCCAAGTTCGTAATCTTTGTAGCCGGTCCCGTTATCATAAATGCCGACGCGCTTGCCATGCTCATACCATCAGCGAGCCACTGAATCAATAAAGGAATCGTCCCGCCCCCGCAAGCATATAAAGGCACTCCAATTGTAGCAGCCATGAGAACCCCGAATCCGTTTTTACGGCCGAATAACCGCGCAAATGACTCAGCCGGAACATAACGCATAAATAAAGCCGTCAAAAATATTCCCAGTAAAAAATATAGTCCCGTTGCTTTGATATTACGAGCAAAATTTTTTACATAGCGCATAAATAAATTTGAGTCCGTGTCATGATTCGCAATCTCATAGAAGCCTGAAAAGTTAAAGAAAGTCCGCCCCGTAATTCTTGAATATAAATTTACGCTCAAGCCCGCGAATATCCCGCACATAAAGCAAGATAGAATCCTGATAATTAAAGCCGTCTGACCCAGTGCCGAACTGTAAATTATTAACTGCGGATTTAATAATATAGACGCCATCATGAAAGACGCAAGCCAGTCTTCACGCATTCCCTTCTCGTAAAATGACGCAGCAATCGGAATCGTACCATACATGCAAAGGGGCGACGCAATACCCAGAATACAAGCCGGAATAATCCCGAACACGCTCAATTTTTTATCACGGAGGGAGGCGAAAAGCTCGTGAATCTTATTTTTGCCGAATACTGACACAAACGAGCCGATCGCCATTCCTAACAGCCAGTAAATATAAATCTGTTCAAGCTGTAACGTGAAGTAATACCAGAGATATATAAATTCTCTCTGAAAAATTTTAGTCATTCTTTAGTCAATATTTACTAAATCATAAGTGCGTGAACCGAGTCCGATTTCTGCGGCGTGTTCGAGAGTGTGAATCCCGTGTCTTGACTCCATTCGATTAATTAATGATTTGCCGTCCGGAGCTTTATACACTAAATCAACGCAGGCCTGATCTAACGCAACAGGATCAAGCGAGCCGAGAATACCTATATCATGCATATCAGGAGCTGCCGGGTTTCCGTCGCAATCACAGTCTACGCTTAAATGATTCATGACGCTTATATACATAATTTTTTGTCCGCTGCCTAAACTGTCAGAAATTGCCTTAGCTGCCTCAGCCATTGACTCAAGAAAATCGTCCTGCTTGTCGTACCAAATACTGCCGGACTCTTTTGTGCCTGCTGTGTGAATTATAACTTTTCCGCGAGGTGAAGCGATTCCGATTGAAATATTTTTGATTGCGCCTCCAAATCCTCCCATTGCGTGGCCTTTGAAGTGAGTCAATACAAGCACAAAATCATAATCTTTAAAGTGTGAGCCTACAACATCATGTTTTAAATGTTTGCCGCCGTTCACTGGTAAAGAAATTTCGCCCTCTGAGTCTAATATATCGACCTTAGCAATTTTCGTGAATCCGTGATCTTCTGCGACTTGCATGTGCATTGCTGTAGCTGATCTTGATCCCCCGTAAGCTGTATTGCCTTCGATTATTGTGCCGTTGACTTTTTTCACAAGTTCCCCGATTAAGTTCGGCGATAAATAGTGAGTGTTGCCGGCTTCACCGGTGCTGAGTTTTACTGCGACATTTCCTGATGCTGCCCGGCCGAGTGCGTTATAAATTGCCATGATTCCCGCCGGAGAAATATCTTTAGTGAAATAAACTTTTGGATTTGCCGCAAATGATATACTTGCGAGCGCGAGAATTAATAATACTGCGATAAATAATTTTTTCATGTTATAAAAATTTCCTCCTGATTTAATCATAAAAATTTTTCGTGTGAGTAAACATAAACGATAAAGCCCGCTTTAATTCAATACGTGAAATTGCGTGATGAGTCATTAAAATTTTTTTGCATAGATAACAAAATTTTTTGCTTTGTAAATGCTTGCAACTGAATTAATTAACTCAACTTTTTGTATTAGTAAATGTATTAGTAAAAATTTATATTTGCCCATGAAAAATTACGAGAAAATTTTATTTTTTTGTGTATTAGGGCGTATTGACTCGTGATTGCTTAAAGTTGTAAATTTATGCCATTCTCGTAAAAACCAGCTTCATAATTTTAGCAAATATTTAATTAACAAAGGAGTGTTATTTGAATGAACATTAGCAAGAAAAAATTTTTTATAGCGTTATTGTTAGCCGCAATATTAACGAGTTCAGCATTTGCAGAGATGGCGCAAAATTTTAAACTCGTCAACAACAGCGGCAGAACTTTTCGTCGTGTATGGGTCGGCCCCTCGTCTAATAGAAGATGGAGCGATGCGGATAAAGTAAACATGAATCCCCTTAAAAGCGGCTGGCACACTACGATAAATTTTCACAATCACAAACGCCGTAATGTTCGTTACTGGGATTTACGAGTCGATTTAACTAACGGCAAAAAATGGGAGTGGCACGATCTTGATTTATTCGAGATTTACGAGATTGAGATTGACAGCTACGGGACTGCGCATTATTCACGGTAAAATAAAAAATTTTAGTCCCTCATGAGCGAATCACGGGGGACTATTTAATAAATTCACCTAATCAAGATATTTTTTCAGCACAGCACGAACAGCTCCCGGCCCTGCGTTTAACTCGTTATAAAATTTTTCGACCTTATCGCCGAGTCCTGCTTCATAAAGATTAACTCCGAAAATATTTGCGTTGCTCAAAATTTCGTGAAGTCCGCCAGTTTTCTTGAGTTCAGCCTGTAGAGTCGCAAGCATGGGATCCGAACTTACTTCCATAGTTTGGCCTTTATCGTCAGTGCCGCCGAGATAACGCAGCCAGCCCGCTAATGCCAAAGGAATCGCCTTCAATGATTTAATATCGAGTGATTTATCAGCCGCATAACTCTTTAAAGTTTCGCCGAATCTCACCGGAATTTTTTGGCTCGTGTCAGTTGCTATTCTTTGCGGAGTGTCAGGCATGAATTGATTCGGGAGTCTTTCTCCTACAACCTCATCAATAAATTTTTTAGGGTCTAAGATTTTCGGGTCAGTAACAACCGGCAATCCCTCTTTATAGCCTATCAGCTCGACGAGTTTCTTTAATTCGGGGTCGCTCATTTCGTCCGCAATTTTCTTATAGCCCAGTAAGCAGCCATATACAGCCAACGCAGTGTGCAACGGGTTCAAACATGTTGTAACTTTCATGCGCTCGGTCTTGTTCACTGTATCGCGGTCAGTCATGTAAACTCCGGCTTTATCGAGGGGCGGGCGGCCATTCGGGAATTTGTCTTCAACTACTAAATATTGCGGGGCTTCAGCATTCACGAACGGTGCTATATAAGTATTTCGATTCGTAATTACCGGGCTCATATTTTCGACTCCGAGTGATTTTAGCTGATTCTCGACTACTTCAGACGGGCGCGGGGTGATTTTATCAATCATTGACCACGGGAATGAAACTTTTGACTCGTCGCTGATCCATGAGAAAAATTCTTTATCAGCGAGTCCGTTGTCTACCCATGATTTAGCGATTTCGAGAACGCTTGCACGTAATTTTTCGCCGTTGTGTGAGCAGTTATCCATACTTACTACTGCGATAGGTTTTGCGCCTGCCTTGAATCTCTCAAGCAATAACGAGGCTGTAACGCTCATTGCGTGCTTAGGTTTTGCCGGGCCTGCTTTCATGTCGGAAATTACAACCGGCATTAATTCCCCTTTCATGTCTCTTAATGCGTAACCTTTTTCAGTTATAGTATAACTTACCATTTGAAGCGAGGGATTTACGAAAATTTTGCGCAATTTCTCCCACTCTTCAGAGTCTGAACTATCTGCGCGGATTCCTTGAGCGATTGAGGCAATAATATTTTTATCGAGTTCTCCCGATGCCCTTAGAGTTACCATGAGAGTCAAATTATCGAACGGGTCATAAATTTTTTTGATTATCTCATAGTCAAAAGTTTCGGCCGCTATTATTCCCGTATCAGCAAGTCCCTTGTCAAGTAAATCCTGCTGTAACGCCGCAATAAAGCCCCTGAAAATATTACCAGCTCCGAAATGAACCCACGTAGGATTCTTTGCTGTTAAGTCGCGCATTTTCTGAATGTCATTTTTGGGGAGTCTGATTCCGGCCTCTTCCCATTTTGAACGCTCAGAAAGTCCCTTCAGATTTAATTGCATAGTTATAAATTACCTCCTTGAATATATATTAATAAATCGTGTAGTAATTCTAGCAAGAAAATTTTACACATGCGAGGGATAAATTACGGGCGGGCAGATATAACGGAAAATTTTTACACGAACGAGCGAGAAATGTCGGGGGGCGGGCGGGCGGGAACTACTCAATATTTACGAGCGACTCATTAATGACCGGTGCGGGCGAATACAGCGAAAAATTTTTTACACATATGAGGGCGGGCGGGCAGGTGCTGATTAATATAGCGGGCTATAAAATTTTTTGTTACGTCATGAATTCTGAAAAAATTTGCTTGAACGTGTAAAATTTATACAAATATTTTTGCGGGAAGGTCATAAAACTTGAATGAATTATTTGTCTTCAACGTAGCAAGACACGCTATAAAATCGATCATAAAATTTGCGTCAGTTTATCCTAAGCCGGGATTAATCACGCCGCTTGACAACAGCGCACTTGATGGGACTGATTACCCGTGTTTAATTGACGGCACAATGTCATTATTTCAGTCATTCGTAAATTTTGCTTCGGCCGGAGCTGACACTGAATCGCTGAATCCCCGTGACTCTTTCACGATTCTGCAATCTTCTATTAAGATCGGCATAAATGACTCGCTGCGAGCTACTAAGGGCAAATTATCGCTTAGGGGACACATTTTTTGTCTAGGACTCTTAGCGGCGGCGGCTGGGCGGTTAATCAAGCAAAAAAGGATTTTGACTCCCGGAGCATTGACTCTCACTGCGTCGGCGTTTGCTAATGGAATAATTGAGCGCGAATTATGGACTCTTGAAGAGAAACGAGGCACAAAAATTTTTACTCAAGGTGAACGGGCTTATATTGCATACGGTCTTGAGGGCTGCCGTGGAGAAGTTGAACACGGTTATAATATGACTCTGAAGGCTTTAGAAATTTTGCGTAAACTTGAGGCGACTCAGGGACAATTAAGTTTCCGGGAGAAATGCACTCATGCGCTTATATATATAATGTCAGAGAATCAAGATACTTGCTTGACAATTAACGAGGGCATAACTGGACTCATAAACGTTCAAAGAGAGGCAAAAAAAGTTATAGACTCGGGCGGAATTTTGACCGTTGAAGGAGTCGACGCAATTTTTAATATGGACAAAAATTTACGCTCAAAGGGTACGAGTCCGGCGGGAAGTGCTGTTATTATGTCGTGCGCTTTATTTATAAATGAACTTGTTGACATGAAATTAACTCGTTCGGGCTATGAAGAATAAATTTTATCTAATATAATATTCTCACTTGAAATTATGCCTGAATCTAATAGATTTATGAAAGGAAGTAAATTTTTTATAAGAAAACGCGCCTTATTATTGATGTTAATATTTTTGCTGGGAAGTTGTTTACCTGCCTGCGCCAAGTCATTGCTTTACACTTTCTCATCGGGTGATATTATTGCAACGAATCCGAGTCAAACTCCCACTTATGGAGTAGGACGAATAGATTTCGATGAGGGCGAACCTGTTCAGACTATTTTAATTTCAAATGACACAAAGCAGCATTCACTCGGAGAATTTACACGCAACGGACTAAGATATATTTATGACTCTAGAGTCCAAAAGCCTGACGAGAATACGACTTATTACGATGTCTATAACGCTTCAATTGATATAACTAGACCGATCGCATCAAATATGACTTTAACAATTACTCCGAATCCTATTACTTCATGTGATTTGACTCTAGCACCTGACTCAGAAGGATATATTTATGCCATTCATGATAATACTTTGACTCGTTATGACCTGTTGAACTGGGATAATAAAGTTACTCAAACTCTTGAGAGCGGCTATAATGCTTATAGTCTCGTTGGACTGACAAATAATGTAAATTATGTTTATGTCTGGGCTTCTCAACGTGAAAATATAAGCGGAGATAATTATACTCCAGCAAAGAGCGATATTTATATTTATAACAGGGAGACTCTTGCGAAGGTAGCAGATTTTCATTTTGTCAGAACCGGACTCGATGTTACAAAGAAACGCGTTGACGATGAGGCAAACGGGATTGAAGTAGGGCGCGGACTCGTTGACATAAATAACACTGAAGACGATAAAGCCGTAGTGCTTGTAGTATATGATACTGTCTCGTCAGATTCGCCGCAAATTATCCGCATTGATGAGGCCGCTTCACCTGTAAATTATAGTGTCATAGTGAACAGTTCAGAAATAAACGGTTGGGATATAGATATAGAGTCCCCTATACCTGATGAGAAGGGCGGATTTTATTTCGGGTGCTATTCAGGAGACGCAAACGCAGAACCGGGCGGCAATACTAGTAAAGATTGTGCGCTTTATCACTGGAACAAGACGAAAAATTTAACCCGCGCAAATATCACGAACGCACAGACTACGGCAGATCTTGTTGTAAAAGCAGGTCAGCACGCAGGCAAAATTGTAGCATTTGTTTACACCGGCGAAAGTTATGTCATAACCAACAATCAGAAACTTTATAGAATTGATACTTATTTATGGGACGGCATTAATAATACTTCCATAATGATTGATAACGGCCGAATGGTAGCTACTGAACTTGAGAAGCCTTTTACGGACGGAAGCGACGGACTTTATTTCATGATGGAAATGTTGATACTTTCATATGATGCTGATTCTCTTTGCCACTGGAATCCCTCGAACGGCTTTAAAATTGTTGACTATTCAGCTATGGAACTTGAAATAGAGAATCCACCATTAGACGGCGGCAACGGATTTTATTATGTTAAGAGCGCAGTTAACCGGACTCCCGTAAGCATAGATAAGATAAATTCAAGTGTCGATATAGGAATGGTAAGCGTTGACATAAAACTTTATCACTGCACTGGCTGGGTAAAATCTCCTGATCTTGTCTGTGATTTAGGACTCTTTGACGCTCCTGCAAATGCTTATGAGGGTGCAAGCGGAGATTTCTTCATGGTCAGAGAATTATTACAGAGCGAACACGGATTTTTGGAGGACTCAGAACATGAATTATTCTTTGTCGGTGCCGGGCCGGTCGGCGGAAGATTTGCAATGAGAGTCTTTGAATGGGACGACACAATAAGAAAGAATCTCACACTGGAGAATCTCGTCAAGACATTCAAAGATGACGATTTAGGCGGTTATGTTGATGTTACGACGGCAGTATTTTTCGAGGAAAATTATCCTCTTTATTACATATCTTCGAGCGGCTGTAATTCCGGCATATTTGGAATCTTGGCTCTTACTGGATTAATTTTACTTGCTAAGAAAAGAAGAAAACGCGAAATTTTCACGAAATTAAATTTTTATGGGCGATGGCTAATTTTTCGTAACTGTCGCCCTTTTTTGTGAGAAAATATAATAAATTTTTTCAGGAGGCATATTAATTTATGGGAGTATTGAAACACTATAGAGAATTATTACCAGTTACAGCGAACACTCCGGACGTGAATCTTGAAGAGGGATCAACGCCGTTAATTTATTTGCCCAGAGTCAGCGAGCGACTCAAAATTAAACTTTACGGCAAATTTGAGGGCTGTAATCCGTCTGGATCGTTCAAAGACAGGGGGATGGTCTTGGCCGTTGCTAAGGCTTTAGAAGAAGGGAAGAGCGCGATAATTTGTGCGTCAACAGGTAATACAAGTGCAAGTGCGGCGGCTTATGCTGCATCACAGGGGATTCCTTGCTTTGTCTTATTGCCGGCGGGTAAAGTGGCACTCGGAAAACTTGCTCAGGCTTTAATGTACGGCGCGAAAGTTATAGCAGTCAAAGGAAATTTTGACAGGGCATTAGAACTCGCTCGTGAAGGTGCAGAAAAAACAGGCTGTGCTATGGTAAATTCTGTTAACCCGTTTAGGCTTATCGGTCAGCGTTCGGGGGCGTGGGAGATCTGCGACGTTTTAGGGAAGGCCCCGGACTGGCACGCTATACCGGTAGGGAATGCAGGAAATATCAGTGCTTACTGGGCAGGTTATAACGAATATTACAAGCTCGGCAAAATAAAGACTCTTCCTAGAATGATGGGATTTCAGGCAGAAGGAGCAGCCCCGCTCGTAAATAATAAACCTTGTCCGAATCCTGAGACTATAGCGACCGCAATAAGAATCGGGAATCCAGTCAGCGCACATTTAGCCCGTGCAGCAGTTAAAGAGTCAAGCGGCGAATTTAATTCAGTGAGTGATGAAGAGATTCTAAACGCTCAAAAAATTTTAGCATCTGAAGGCGGAGTATTTGCTGAACCTGCGTCTTGTGCTCCTTTGGCCGGGTTAATAAAGTTACAGGGACTCGGAAAATTGCCGGAGGGAATAACTGTTACAATGATTTTAACGGGTAATGGCTTAAAGGATCCTGATACAGCAATGAGTCAAGTCGGGAAGCCTATAGAAATTAATGACACTCTAGAAGATTTAATGAAGGTCTTAGAATGCCGCTGATTAGTTTAAAGGTTCCTGCTACTACTGCAAATTTGGGTTCAGGCTTTGACACTCTGGGAATGGCATTGAGTCTCTATAATATTTTCACTGTAGATAAAATTTTGCCCGATGGTGAATATACTTGCGAGATTTCAGGAGAAGGAGTCGACGAACTGAAGGACGCTCGTAAAAATATGATCGTTACAAGTTATTTGCGGGCATGTCAAGAATGGAATTTACCGGCGAAGGGCTTTGCTTTCTCGTGTTGTAATGCAGTGCCGTTAAATCGCGGACTCGGTAGTTCTTCTACTGCTGTAGTAGCCGGCGTTATAATTGCAAATTTATTGAGCGGGTCAAATTTTCCTGAGAGTGAATTATTACGTGTAATGACTTTAATAGAAGGCCATCCGGATAATGTTGTGCCTTGCTTTATAGGAGGTATGACTGTTTCATGCTGGGACGGTGAGTCATTGCGTTATGTGAGACTGCCTGCCTTGCCCGATGATTTAAACGTGATTGCTGCCGTTCCTGATTTTCAGGTTCACACAGAGGACGCAAGAAAGATTCTCCCTGAGAGTGTGCCGTTTAGGGACGCAGTATTTAACGTGAGTCATGCGAGTTTGCTCTGCGCGGCGTGGGCAATGGGACGCTGGGATTTATTACGGGTCGGAATGGAAGATAGACTCCATCAACCTCACAGGGCGAAATTATTTCCGGGCGAAACAGGAGGAAAATTTTTCAGCGAGATTGCAAATCATCCTGACTGCATAGCTACGGCAATATCGGGATCAGGGCCGACAATGATAGCAATAGTTCACGGCTTAGCCGGTAAATTATCGAGTGCAATGTGCAAATTATTCACTGAAGGGGGAGCAGCCTCGCATTTCTTTGTGTTAAATTGTGCCTCATCAGGGACTGTTATAGAGTAACAAAAAAATCCGCCGCCTCACTCCCACCCGCCCACCCCGCTCGGCGGCGGAAAAACACTTAATCCCATTTGTCAGTCTTATATATAATCTGAATGAATCTATTACTCATTGACGAACCGGGGAATCTTTTCGAGCCCTCAGGGTTATATGTCATTGTTATAGTCGTATATCTATCAGGAGTCCAGACGTTATTCAATATTAATTGCCCGCGTGTTCGAGTAGCTGCCTTTGGTCTCTCGTTACCTGAACCGTAAGCCCTATTAAAGCCCATCTGTAGAAGCTCGTAAAATTGCCGGTCTTTTTCCGCGTCGCCCATACTCTGAAGATAAACGGCCTTAGTCTTCAAATATTTTTGTTTGTGAAAGCTGAATATATAAGTCGCCGGGTAACCTTCAAACATTCCTTCCATTGTTAGAGAATCTTTGCGGGGAGTCTTAGTTCTTGATCCGCTCGTCTGCATTCGTTTTTGAGTGCGTGCAAAAGTGTGTCCAAATGGAAGCGACATAAAAGCGTCTGCACTGTTAGATAATGCATAGGCCGAGTCAATAAATATAATAAATATAATAATTGCGAGAATAAATTTTTTTGCGCTCATGAAATCACCTCAAATCTTATAAATATTTTTCCTGTGTCCTATACGAATTACTGCTACAGTTAATATATTGTCATGGATATCACAAATTGCGCGGTAATCGCCGACTCTATAGCTACAATAAATTCCTAAAGGCCCTGTTAATGCTTTACCCATTGAGCGGGGATTCTCACGGCTTGCAAGTCTTTCAAAAATTTATCAAATCTTCGCTGCTCTGTCTTATTCATTTTTGCTAGTACAGACTCGGCCTCGTCTGAGATTTCAATTTTCCAAGCCAAGACGCTCCCTCACTTCTTCCCATGAATGAGTCTTTACCCGCCCTGCTTTTATCTCTTGAGAAATTTTTGCGGCTTCCTCGTAGTCTTCTAAATCTTGGAGATATTCAGCCAGCACGTTTTTAATAAAAATATCGGGTGTCTTGTTATTCTTGCTGCTCCAGAAATTAATACGTTCCTGAAGTTCCGGCGTAAAATCGAGTAATATTTGCGACATAATTATTTATTCACTCCTTTAGAATTCCCATTCGAGAAAACTTGCTTGTCTTGCTTCGTGTCCGCTGCCTTTAGTGAAGAATGCTTTATATTTTCGTGAAGAATGCCGCTTAATTTTTGCCGGTCTGATTTCTGCTCTTGCTACTAGTTTATAATTTCTATCAAGAAACAGCATACTCCCTCCGAAAGTCCGATTATATTTTGTATTATTCTTGATTGAGAGAGTCAGACTGTCGAAATCATAGCGAAGTCCGTAAAAAGCAAGCCCATTTTTGCCCGGTACTCTGCCTTCACGTACAAAAGCTTCGCCGATTCCAGTCAAAGCAAGAAAGACTAATATAAACGCTGCAAATTTTTTCATGAAATTATACTCACTCCCAGCTAAAAAATTTATATAATAATAGCAAGAATCAAGAAAGGGGCAAATATTTTCGTGAAATTTCCGTTATTTCCGTTTTTAATAAATATTCAGGATCGTGAAATTTTGATAGTCGGGGGCGGTCAAGTTGCTGCGAGGCGTGCAGATACTTTATTGAGGTGCGGCGCAAAAGTTACAGCTGTGAGTCCTTGTTTTATCGAGAAATTCCCGCGTGAAGCCGTAAAAATTTGCCGAGAATTTATTATTAGTGATATAAGCAGAAAATTTTTATTTGTGATTGCTGCATCAGATAAGCGCGAAATTAATAGACTCGTTCATGACACGGCAAAAAATTTTAATATCCCCGTAAATATTGCAGATTGTCAGAGTGAATGCGATTTCTATTTTCCGTCACTAATAAATTGCGAAAATATTTCAGTTAGTGTGAGCAGCGCAGGAGAATCAAGCAAACTGACTCGTAAATTGTCAGATAGACTCCGTAAAATTTGGCCGTTATGGGTTAATGATGAGAGAAATTTTTTATAGCAAAATATAATTATTAGTGTGAGTAGTGCAGGAGAATCAAGCAAATTAACTCGTAAATTGTCAGATAGACTCCGGAAAATTTGGCCTTCATGGGTTAATGATGAGAAAATTTTTTATAGCAAAATATAATTGTTAGTGTGAGCAGCGCAGGAGAATCAAGCAAATTAACTTGTAATTTATCAGACAGATAGACTCCGGAAAAATTAGCCGTTATGACTCAATTATGAGAAAAATTTTTAGCTGTGAAATCTCGAAAAAATACAGAATAAATTTTTATAACTTTCTCAAAGAATGCGGAATTACACCGATTTAGAGATTTTTTACTGTGCTATAATAGCCGGCATTGTTGAACTTGTGAATAAAATTTTAGTGAATGTTGAGTATTTTTCGCGGTATTTCCATATGTTATAATGCTTACGTTCAATGATTGAGAAAAATTTATTTATAGAGGGCTATCAAAATTTAGATGTCGTGATTGAGTAAAAGCGCGCGGCAGGTCGGGAGGAATATTTTTTGAGAGATCTGGATAGACAACGGGAGTCTTTGCAATACAGGAATTATAATAGCTATGAAAGCTATCGAAACAGTAAGAATCGCTCCCGTAAAAAAAAGAATAAAGGCGTGTCATTAGGTTTTTGCTGGGCATTTGGATTCTTTGTGTGTCTGACATTCGGGCTTGCTTCATTCTTGATGTTTTCAGCCGGACACTTTAGTTTTGCCTCAGATTCAGACATTAGCCAAGCATGGGGAGGCAGTGAAGGCAGCGAGACAACTATAACCGGCAATCTAATCAAAGTAGAAATCACAGAGCTTGAAGGCGCACAAACTCCCAAGAATAATAATTTATATGTTTACACACAAAATACTTTGAATGAAGAAATAGGCCCCCTGCCTAAATATTTATCGGACTATGAGAGTATTATATTAAGTGTTCACGAGGACGGCACAAAGATGCCAGAAGATGACGAGGAAGAAGAAATCCCGATAAATCATGAAGAAGTCATAGAGTCCCCCGCAGAGAAACCCTCACAAAAGCAGCCTATTATCTTAGTTGAGAATGCCGCAATATGGCGCGAACATGTTGTAAAGAACGGCGAAACTCTTTCAGATATAGCAATGGCTCACGGAAATATCACGGCTCAGGACATTTTACGCGCAAATGGACTCAAGGACGCAAATAGACTATCAGAGAATCAGCTTTTATTAATTCCTAACGACCCAAGCAAAATAGAAGAAACTTTAGACGAAGTTAGAACCCGACAAATGAGAATAGCCGCTACTAAAGAAAAAATTGAGCCCCTCAAAGTCAAAAGTTATGTCATAGCTCCGGGGGATTCTTTATGGTCAATCTCAAACGCTCAAAATATCGAACTTGATACACTCATCGGGAGCAACACTTTCAAGACTTCAGCAAGATTGAGGCCCGGCGCAAAATTAAGAATTCCAAATCAGGACGGAATTTTTTACGTGTTAAAGAAGGGTGAGAGTCTCGAAGAAGTCAGCAAGCGTTACGGAGTCAGCATTAATAAATTAAAGCAGGTAAATATAAATGTAGATGTTGCCTCACTCAAAACAGGCGACGAAATATTTTTACCCGGCGCAAAACCTGACGGCTTAATCGAACGCAGAGACACTCCGAAATTAGCAGAAGTCAAGAAACAGCCTTCACCGTCAAAGACTCCGGCCAAGCAGGCAAATAAATCTCAAGCGGGTGAAGTTGCTGTAAAAAATGGTACATACAGATGGCCTATCATGGGTAGAATTAACAGCCCGTTCGGTTGGAGACAGCATCCCATTACGAGACGCAGAGATTTTCACACTGGAATTGACATTAAAGCGAGCAGGGGAGATCCTATTAAGGCAGCAGGAAGCGGCAAAGTTGTTTATTCCGGCTGGATGGGCGGTTATGGAAAAGTTCTCGTAATCGAGCATTCAAACGGCCAGTCAACATTATATGCTCATTGCAGCACATTATTAGCAGGAAAGGGAGCAAGTATTTCATCAGGTCAGCTAGTAGCAAAAGTAGGAACTACAGGGCGTTCAACTGGGCCGCATTTACACTTTGAAGTGCGCAACGGTAACAGCCCCGTCAATCCGATTAAGTACCTGAGCAAATAACATGTCAAAATTTGTATTTATCACCGGCGGCGTAGTGTCGTCATTAGGCAAGGGAATTACAGCAGGTTCTGTCGGCACTCTCTTAAAGAAGCGCGGACTCAAAGTCTCAAATTTGAAAGTTGATCCGTATTTGAATGTCGACGCAGGAACTATGAATCCATTTCAGCACGGAGAAGTATTCGTAACTGATGACGGAGCAGAAACGGATTTAGATTTAGGTCATTATGAAAGATTTGTAGACGAGACTTTAAGCGAAAAAAGTTCAATAACGACCGGCAAAATTTATTCAAGCGTTATCAAGAAAGAACGGCGCGGCGATTATCTCGGTGGAACTGTTCAGGTTATCCCTCACATAACGAATGACATTCAAGAAAGATTAATCAGTGCGGCTGAAAATCTTGATGTCTTGATTGTCGAAATCGGCGGAACTGTCGGAGATATTGAGGGTCAGCCCTTTTTAGAGGCAATCAGGCAAATGGCAGTCAGAGTCGGCCGTGAAAATGTCGTGTACTGTCATGTTACTTTAGTGCCATATCTTGAAGCAGCAAAGGAATTAAAGACTAAACCCACTCAGCACAGCGTTCAAGAATTGCGCAGAATTGGAATTTTGCCGAATGTCTTAGTTTGCCGCACGAGTCACCCGATGGACACCGGCATGAAAAATAAAATCGCTCTGTTCTGTGATGTCCCGGCCGAAGCAGTTATAGAAGTAAGAGACGAGCAGACAATTTATAACGTGCCTATAAGTCTTCATAAACAGGGACTCGATGATTTAATTCTGAAATATTTAGGCTTGAATTATGACTCTGAGCCTGATTTGAGCGACTGGGCCAGAGTCGTTGACAGATATATAAATCCCCCTGAGCAGGTTAGTATTGCCTTAGTCGGGAAGTATATTCAGCATAAGGACGCACATTTGAGCGTTGTAGAGGCCTTACATCACGGCGGAATCTCTCATAATGTCAGAGTTAATATAATTTCAATCGAGTCAGAAGATTTAGAGTCAGGAAATCCCGAAGAGATTCTAAAATTTGCTGACGGAATATTAATTCCCGGCGGTTTCGGAGTTCGAGGCGTTGAAGGTATGATAGCAGCTGCAAAATATGCCCGTGAAAATAACGTGCCTTTATTCGGAATCTGTCTAGGAATGCAAATGATGGTCGTGGAATTCGCCCGAAATGTCTGCAAATTGCCCGATGCTCACAGCAAAGAAATGAATCCCGCGACTCCTCATCCTGTTATACACTTAATGGAAGATCAGGAGAATTTAAGCGATCTCGGCGGGACAATGAGACTCGGAGCTTATCACTGCGACTTAGTAGAAGGCACAAAAGCAGCCGCAGCATATGGGCAGTTAAAAATTTCAGAGAGACACAGACATCGTTACGAGTTCAATAATTCATATCGTGAGAGACTCGAGAAGGCCGGGCTGAAAATTTCAGGAGTTTGCACAGAGCATAATTTAGTCGAAATTGTAGAATTGCCCGGTCATAATTGGTACATCGGCGGTCAGTTCCACAGTGAATTAAAATCTCGTCCCATTCGTCCGCACCCGTTATTTGACGGATTCATAAATGCAAGCGTTAATTACATGAGAAATCGAGAAGGAGGCATAAAACAGTGAAGTCAATAAAAATTTTTATGGCAATAATATTAATTTTCGCGTCGTCAATTTGTTTTGCGTCTGAAGCAGTCCCAGATCCTGAAGATAGTTCGGGCTCATCACATCGAATGATGCAGCAAATCGAGCAGATTATTTACGGTTATGTTGCGCAGGGCGGTTTACTTGACAGGCTCTCAAAAGTTGAGGGCGATTTATTCGGGCGCAGTCTACCCGGTACAATGGCAGAACGTCACGCGGCAATCTTGAATTTCTTAGAAATAGGTACACCCGAACAGCCTTCTATGTTATTCAAGCTCGGAGTCGCTGAATGGGTAGTCGATAAAAAAATTAGTGCCTCAGAGCCTGCTATTAAACGTGTTGAACGACTCGAAACAAATTTAAACGGGACATCTAACACAGGAAGCCCCCTCGTTATGCGCGTTGAAAGTCTTTTATCGACTCTCTTAATGGATCCAGTCTCGGCTCAAAGTGTAGTAATTCCCGGCGACACTGTAATGAAATTCAGATTTATGGACGAATTAAGCCCCGCTAAATCAAGAGTAGGCGACTTTGTGAGATTAGAATTAACAAATGACTTAATTGTGAATTATTGCCTAGTTGCCCCGGCCGGTTCGTTATTAATTACAGAAGTAAGAGACGTTAAACGCCCTCGAATGTTCGGAATTCCCGGAGAAGTCAGACTCTCATTTAACGAGCTGAAACCTTTAGGCCCTCAGCGTCCCCCCGTTATAGTCGGTAAAGCGTCAGAACATGCACTGAAAGAAGCCCGCAGAGTGGGAGATCGCGGTGAAGGCGGATTTGTCGGAGCAGGTGCTGTGAGTGTTGCCGGAGCTGCTTTGTTAGGGCCGGTCGGACTCGTGGGAGGTATATTTATTCGCGGAAATTCAATCAGAATCCCCGAAGGTTCAGTAACTTTTGTGCAGATTTCCGGCGATGTTCCCGTGTCAGCTTATCCAATTCCGGCAAGTCTGCAGTCAAGCATAACTAATAATATAAACACTGCCCCGCCTCAAAGTGAGATTACCCAGCCGACAAATTATGACCCTAATCGAGATACTATAATTAAAGGCGATGTCTTTAACAGGAGTCAATACGGCACTCCGACATATTCAGGATCAGGAGCGAATCAGGGTGGAGATTTCCAGCTGCCTCCGGAACAGCCGGTTAATTAATTATGCAAGATTCATACTCGTAGTGATTATTATTGCTGCGAGTAATTTTTTTTGCGCTTGTAAAATTTTCGCCGAGCCTGACCCCTTCAATGACACAATAAGAATTCTCGAACGTTGGACGGCGACTCACTGGGGACAAGATTGTTTTGTCTGGATAGTTCATTATCCTGAAGAGTTAATTAATCCATGGGTCGAATCTGAAGCAATCCGCACAGGAATGAGCCCATCACAGCAGCAAGCATACAAGGAAAATTTTATTTCTGAATTACAGATTGACAAGTCAGAAACTTTTTTAATTAGCATTTACTCATTTGGAGTCAAGCCTGTAGATTTGAATCCCGTCCGTGATAATATTGCATTAATTCTTGATTCAGGTGAGAGAGTCAAGCCGACAAGATTCGATGCCTCACTTGAGAATCCTTCACGCGGAGTAATTCAGGGACTCGTTTTCTTCCCTAAACAAATTCGGAAAAATTATTCAGTCTCGTTAAATGGAATTGGCCGTAATGAGAGATTATTTACTTTTGCGCCATTAGAGACAGCCCCCGCCGTCATTCAAGAGCCAGCAAATAAACCTGAATTAGTAGTAGTGAATCTTCCTAAACGCGAGCCCGTAAAGAAGCCCACGCCCCCGAAAAAGCCGACTCCGCCCGCGATTCCTCCCAGACCTATTAAGCCAATTTTTCAGGAAGAGTCCAGCGACATGGCAAATTTTGTGAATAATTTACAGGGACGCAGAAATAATAACACGAGTCAAGACAGCAAGCCCGGAAATAATAATTCACGGCAATTAAATAATAATACCGGTAATGCTTATTCGAGTCGCGAGGCAGTATTACGAAAATTTTTATCTCTATGGGCTATAGGTTCATATTCAGAAATGTATGATATGTTGTGTACCAGCTCAAAGAAAGTCATTTCACGTGATAATTTCGCGAAAGATGCCGCAAAAGCCTCCGACATGAGAGCAGCACTTAAGGGAGATTTTAATATTGACTGGGTAGGAGAAGAACGCGCAAAAGTTATAGCAGTACAGAAAACTTTAATATTTAGATCCGTCGTGAGCCGCACACTGGGAGTAATTCGCGAAGGATCTTCATGGAAAATAGTATGGTGAAAGGAGTAAATAAATTTGCGTAAAAGTTTATTATTTGTGTTAATTTTTTTGTTGAGCGCGAGTCCTTTATTTGCCGAGAAAATTTCAGACGCTCAATTTATAAAGATTTGCGAAAACGGGACATCACAGGAAATTCTTGACTCTCTAAAGTCAGGAGCTAATCCCCGCGCAAAAGACGAACACGGCCAGAATGCTTTAATGTATGCAGTAAGAGGAAATATAACTCCTGAAATAATTAATGCTTTCTTGAATGCCGGAGTCGATATAAATTATAAAGCTGTTGAGGGCGAAACAGTTTTAATGATTGCCGCAGCTGTTAATAATAAACCTGAAATAATTAATACACTCTTGAAACTCGGCGCAGATGTCAACGCAGAAGATAAATACGGTAATACGGCTCTTATGTCGGCAGCAGCAGTTAATACTCCCGAAATAGTTAAAATTTTGCTGAATGCCGGAATTAAAGTCAACACGAAAAATTATCACGATTTGACACCTTTGATGTTTGCAGCCTCGAATACTAAATATCAGGAAATAATAAATATTTTACTTGACTCCGGTGCAGATGTGAAAATCCGCGATAAATCCGGAAAAATGGCAGTTGATTATGCCCGCGAAAATGAGAATCTCAAAGGCTCTGACGCGTTAGGACGTTTGGAAGAATTAAGCAAATGAAATTTTCACTCACAAAACTTATAGTAGCTAGTTTCTTTCTTGGCTTTGTCGTGTTAGTTCGCTTTGCATGGCGGGACATGAATCTAAATATAGATTTCTTGCGCGAGAGTCTCGAAAATTTGCCCGGCATAGTCATGGAAAATATTAATTTCTCCCGCGAAATTTCCGGCGACATGTGGCGTATAAAGATTCCCTATTTAGATCGCGAAGAAGATATTATAAACGTGAAATCTCTTGACATCAGGCGCGAGTTAAAATCCGGCGGCGAGTGGTATTTTTTCGGGCGTGAAGGTGCTTACTATCACGAAAAGAAGGCCGCGAGTCTTCTCGGTTTGCTGGGAACTCTTGACACAGGACAGCGAGTCTGGAATCTTGAGAGCCCCCGTCTTAACTGGCAGGAAAAAAATAATACTTTCTCATTTCCTGAAGGATTCACGATTTATGACGATGAATTTATGCTGACGACTCCAAATGCGAGCATGGATGAAAGCGGCGTGATATTATTAGAGCAAGGAGGAGTAATCCAATGGCTAAAACCTTTAGAACAATATTGATAATTTGCATAATAATTTTTTCTTGCTGTGAAATAAATGCCGCTGAAGATGAGCAGGATTCAGCACCTGTAACACCTGAGACTGAATCAGCTCCCGAAAAAGTTACGTTAAATGCTGATAGAGTTTCATTCAATGACGAGACAGGGCACGCACTCGCTGAAGGCCGGGCAGTCCTGCAATATAATAATACGTCAATAATGGCCGAACGAATCGAATACGACGCAGATACTCAAAAAATTCAAGCTATGCCTTTACCCGGTGAAAAAGTTGTATTAAAGCAGGAAGATAGAATTTTACGCGGGGATCAATTAAATTATGACTTGAACACTAAAGAAGGAATCTTAACCGGAGCAGCTACTAAAATCGGCATAGGCGACAACGGCGGAGTTCTTTACGTTCACGGTCAAGATATAGAAGTCATCCCGTGGGATCTTGCACATGAACGCGGGCTCGTTCGGGGGACTCCTGAAGATTATTTTGTGCGGTGGCATCATGTTAAGCTAACGACTTGTAAATTAGATCACCCTCATTACAGGCTCGAGTCAAAAATTATTACGTTTGTACCCGGAAAAAGAATTATCGCAAAACGTCCGCGAGTCTATTTAGGCAACACTTATTTATTTACTTCACCGCTTGATTATGTCTTGAGACTTGAACGCAGAGAGATCGGTTATGCTTTCCTGCCATATTTCCAACGGAGCGACACTAAAGGCTCAGGCGGGGGAATGTCAAGCATGTTAGGCTGGGAGACCGGCTCAATTGCATTAGGACTCTCATGGGCTCGTAAATCAGGCTGGGAGTATCGTGTAGAAATCGAGCAGGAATTAAGCGATAAATTTTCTATCAAGGTCGGAGCCGAACGCACTTGGAATGATTTATGGCAAGAAAGACTCTGGCATCCCTACGGCTCATTAATTTATCACTATAACGGCTGGCAGGCTGAACTAAAATGGAGTCATAATGAATACGTCGAGGAACAGAAAGACGCATTTACTCAATATAAAGGCCGAGTCGACCGTGAACCTGAATTTTACATTTATGCTCCGTGGTTCAAGAGTTCGACTCATACATGGTCAAGAATTTATGCCTCATACGGAAGCTATAAAGAATTAATATACGGCTACCCTAAAAGCAGCACTGTATCAAGATTTGGACTTGGCCTGCGGTCTTATTTCGAGTTACCAATCGGCGAGACTACTTTATTTTCTGATACTAAGGCTGAAGCGTGGCTTTATGATCACGATCATAGAGACATGGAAATGTTACGAACTTTTGCGGGCATTAAATATAATTTAGGTGCGTTAGAATTAGGAACAGGCTACGAGCGTCAATTTGTCTGGGGAGAAAGTGCTATGTACTGGGATCAATATTATAATCTTGAGAGAATTCACCAGAAAATTAGATTCCCCGTCGGACGTGAAATTTATCTTGCTGTCAGGGGCAGTTATGATCTAAAGGCTTCAATGGTTGACAAGATGATTTATAGTATTCAATGGGTTACGGATTGTATGTTATGGGATCTGCATTACAAGAATGAGCGCACATATGGCGGAAATGATAGTTTAGGCCTGACAATCTCGATTAATGCCTACCCGGATTCTAACGTGTCATTCGGACAAAAGCGCGACGTTGACCCGTTTATAAGGCCAAGCGAAATTCCCAAGAATAAATAAATTTTTATGGAAGGTTGTGCGAAAATGTTTTTATGTTACATTGACGGAAAATTTGTTAAACCTGAAGACGCAAAATTACCGATTTCAGATTTAATCATTCAGCGCGGAGTCGGAGTCTTTGAGGCTCTTGCATCACATAATTTGAAGCCTTTAATGCTTACTCCGCATATGACAAGATTTGTTAACAGCGCAAAGAGTTCAGGAATCGCAAATATTCCCGACGTTGAATTCATGAAAAATATAGTCCGTGAAGGAATCAAGAAAATCGGCCGTGATGTCAGAGTCAGAACTTTTTTGACGGGCGGAGATAATTTCGATTCAGAAAAAAATTGCTTTACTGAACCGAGATTTTTTGCTATATTCGATGAAGCAAATTTTTTAACTCCTGAAGATTTTGAGAGAGGTGTAATTCTTGAGCCTGTACCATTGGGCCGAGATGATCCCTCAGTAAAGAGTGTTGATTATCGTATGACATTCAAGCTCCCGGCCGGAGTAAGCGACGTATTATATTGTCCAAACGGTGAAATCACGGAAGCAGGACACAGCAATTTTTATTTAGTCCTGAAGGATGATACGATTGTAACAGCTCCATTATCGCGGGTCTTGAAAGGTACGACGAGGGACGGAGCATTAGAACTCGCAAAATCAGCAGGGATCAAAATAGAAGAACGCTGCCCCCTATGGTCAGAACTTGCAAGCGAGAAGGCAGCCGAGGCATTTGTTACAGGAAGTATAAAAATGGTCGTCCCAGTCGTGAAAGTCGGCGGCATTACTTTAGGAGACGGCAGACCGGGCAAAGTTACACGCAAAATCGCTGACCTATACGCTAAAAATTTAGACAGGTGGCTTGAATAACGGCAACACCTCCGGGAATTTGAGCCGGAGTCATAATAAAATTTTTACATAATAGGAGGTTTATTTATCTTTATGGAACAGATTCGATCATTATCACAGTTAATCGAGGACGCTACGAAATTATGCGCTGATAAAGGCCGTAAAAGAATTTCCGTAGCAATGGCAGAAGACGCGGGACTCATTTCAGCAATCGAGGACGCCCGCAAAATGGGACTCATTGAGGCTACACTCGTGGGCAATCCCGACAAAGTCAAAGAGTGTATCGCAGAAGCAGGCGCATCAGAATCAAGTTATCACATTATCCCCGAAACTAGCGAGCCCAAGTGCGGAATCGTGGCAGTTACTGAAGTCTCAGAAGGCCGGGCAGATATTTATATGAAGGGTCAGCTTCACACGGATCACTTCCTTAGAGGCATGTTAAACAAGGAAGTCGGACTCAGAGTCGGCAAGAATGCTATTTCTCATTGTTATTTCCACTCAATACCGGGCTATGACAGAATAATTTTTATTGCTGATGGAGCATTTAACATGTACCCGGATTTAAAGATGAAGGCCGATATTGTGCAGAATACCGTAAATTTTGCGCGTTCACTCGGAGTCGAGCTCCCGAAAGTAGCATGTCTCGCAGCCGTTGAAATGGTAAATCCTGATATGCCCTGCACTCTTGACGCTACGGCACTCGTACAAATGAACGCACGCGGACAGATTAAAAATTGTGTAGTTGACGGACCTCTCGCACTCGATAACGCAATCAACGAGGAAGCCGCGAAAATCAAGCACATTAAATCACCAGTCGCAGGCCACGCAGATATTTTGATGGTGCCTCAAATTGAAGTAGGTAACGCGCTCGCAAAATCGATAAGTTTCTTTGCTAAGGGCAGTGAGACAGCAGGATTAATTATCGGTGCAAAGGCTCCAGTCGTCTTAACAAGCAGAGCAGACTCACCCAGAGCAAAATTATTATCAATAGCAGGGGCTGTAATGTTAGCTCATCATCAGGGCTAAATTATTTATATTTTATAGGGAGGATTCACTATAATGAAAAAAGTATTAGCACTCGCGCTCGTTCTTTCTTGTGTATTTGCCGGAGCAGCATCCGCAAAAGTTACGCTTGTTTATGCAGAAGTCAACCCGCTTGACTCAATCGTCGGACAAACTGGAACATTTTTCAAGAACAAAGTTGAAGAACTCTCAAAAGGTGAAGTCGTCATCGATATTCAGGCCGGCGGCGTACTCGGTTCAGAAGCTCAGGTTTTAGACGGAATCCTTGGCGGCGGCGACACAATCGACATGTCAAGAATTTCAGCATTTGCCCTCACAAGTTACGGCTGTCAGAAAGCTATGTTATTATCAATTCCCTATACTTTTGTGAGCCGTGAACATTTCTGGAAGTTCGCAAATAGTGAACTCGCTGCGGAATTTTTAGCAGAACCTCATGTAATCGGACTCCCATTAAGAGGCATTTGCTACGGTGAAGAGGGATTCAGACATTTCTTCTTTAAGGAAAAAGTCGGCGGCTTAAGCGATGTTAAAGGCAAAAAGATTCGTGTATCAGATGACCCTGTTATGACCGGAATGGTCAGCAATCTCGGCGCAAATCCTACAGTTGTAACTTATACGGAACTCTACAGCGCATTACAGACCGGAGTTACTGACGGTGCCGAGCAGCCCATCGCAAATTACAGATCTAATGCATTCTCAGAAGTTGCCCCGAATTTATTGCTTGACGGACATACACTCGGAGCTATTCAGATTGTTATAGCTGACTCAGGCTGGAATAAACTTAATGATCAGCAGCGCGCTTGGATCATGGAAGCAGGGAAGGCAACCCAGCAATTTAATGCGCAGTTATCAGCCGGTGAAGAAGCAAAAGTGTTAGACCTTCTCCGCAAAGACGGCGTAACAGTTGTAGACGTTCCCGACAAAACCGAATGGGTTAAGGCATGCCAGCCCACTATTCAAGCAAATACAGCAAGTCAGGCCGAACTCTATAAGAAAATCGTAGACATGCAATAAGATTTAATATTTCAGCGGGAGGAGTTAATAAAATTTCTCCCGTTTAATTTATGAGAGTGATTTAATTTTCCAGATTAAATTATTAGATTATTAGATTATCAGAAGGGAATGACTAAATAATTATGCGCGGATTCTTTAAAGCAATTTCATTAATAAGGCCGCTATATGACATCACGGATAAATTAGTTATGTTAATCTGCAAATTATTATTAGTTGCTGACATCGTAATAACTTCAATGTCCGTTGCAGGGCGTTATATCGAATGGATTCCCGATCCTGCGTGGAGTGAGCAAATGGTATTAACATTTATGGTATATATGGCGGTCTTGTCTGCTACACTAGCAATTCGCCGCCGTGCTCATATAAGAATGACGGCATTTGATAAATATTTACCCGACGGGCTTGTGAAATTTCTTGATTTAGTAGCTGATATAGCAGTCTTTGCACTGGGTATTGTAATGCTCGTTTATGGCATTAAAGTATGTCAATCGCCTTTGGCAAGATTCGGACGCTATGAATCAATCCCGACATTGAGCCGAGTTTGGATGTATCTGCCGATTCCCATTGCGGGCGGAAGTATGGCAATTTTTGAGCTTGAACAGATTTTCATGAGACTTGAAGAAATCTTTGTCCCTAAGGAAGAGAAAGCAGCAATATAAATAAAATAAGGAGGTCACGAAATGAAAAAATTTACTCTCGCATTTGTATTAATACTCGTAATTGCTTCATGTGCTTATGCGAGTCCTACGAGCGATCTATTTCGAGCAGTAAAGAACGAACATTCAACACCTCAAGACGTGCGAATTCCCATAAGACAAGGGGCAGAACTCAATCACAGGAATAATAACGGCTGGACTCCTTTGGACTTGGCCGCAATGAATCCAAATTCCGACGTGATTTATACTTTCCTGAAAGAGGGCGATCAGGAAATAAGAATTAACATGCGTGACGAATACGGCAACACAGCCCTAATGAAAGCAGCTTATTATAATGACAATCCCGAAGTCGTGAAAATCTTAATTGATTTTGGAGCAGATGTTAATATTCAGAACGACAACGGGCAGACAGCTATTGATTTCGCAAGAAATGAAGAAATAAAGCAAATAATTCTTGATGCAGCAGGTGAATAAAAATGAGTCCTGAAGATATTTCGACATTAGTATTACTAGGAACGTTTTTCGCGATGATCTTATTGCGCTTCCCGATTGCTTATGCTGTCGGACTCTCGACTGTATTTTGTTTAATTTCGCAGGGTCAGGCACTTGTTACACTTCCTCAGCAAATGGTCAAAGGCATATGGTCATTTAGTTTAATGGCAGTCCCGTTTTTTATCACAATGGGCGTATTAATGGGCACGGGGGGAATTTCTGACAAGTTAATTGCGCTTGCAAATTCTCTCGTGGGATGGATGCGCGGCGGTCTTGCAATGGTCAATATTGTCGCGTCATACTTTTTCGGGGGGATTTCCGGCTCGGCTTCAGCTGATACGGCTTCTCTAGGCTCGATATTAATTCCCATGATGGTAGATCAGGGCTATGAGGCTGACTTCTCAACAGCAGTTACTATTACATCATCATGTGAGGGCTTGCTTGTGCCTCCCAGTCATAATATGGTAATTTACGCGACTACAGCGAGCGGGATTTCAGTAGGTGCGCTTTTCATGGCCGGATATATTCCCGGAGCTCTTCTCGCATTATCGTTAATGGTAGGTTCTTATATTATTTCAGTCAAGAGAAATTATCCTAAAGGCAATCCCTTCAGCCTGACAGTTTTTATTAAGCAGTTATTAACGTCATTCTGGGCATTAGCGGCGGTCTTAATAGTCGTTGTAGGAGTCGTCGGCGGAGTCTTCACAGCAACTGAATCAGCAGCTATAGCCGTTGTATATTCGCTTATCGTGTCAGTATTTATTTATCGCGGCTTGACATGGAAAGGCGTATGGAAATCGCTTGATACTTGTGTAGAGACTCTTGCGATCGTGTTAATACTTATTTCAACGTCGGCGGCATTCGGTTATTGCTTGACTACTTTGCACGTGCCTCTCAAAGCAGCAAATTTAATTAAGAGTGTATCAGACAACCCGATTATAATTGCTTTAATGCTCAATGCTATATTATTAATTCTCGGCTGTATTATGGACATGGCACCGATTATCTTAATAGCCACGCCGATTTTATTACCGGTTGCACAGTCAATTGGAATCAGCGCGATTCAGTTCGGCATCATGGTAATTCTTAATTGCGGTATAGGTTTATTAACACCTCCGGTCGGGTCGGTTTTATTTATAGGCTCGGCGGTTGCAAAATTGCCGATGGAGAAAGTGGTAAAGGCTACTCTCCCGTTCTATCTTTGCATGTTGATAACTTTATTATTGCTTACATTTATTCCGAGTATAAGTTTATGGCTTCCTGCGTTCTTTGGATATGCAGTATAGACTGTAGGAAATTAAAAAATTTATGCGTCCCTTCTGTGAAATATTTGCAGGAGGGATTTTTTTTGCGAATAAATATGTTAGAATTCAAGAAATTATTTTATCGTAAAAATTTTACAAGAAAGGAGCTTGACAAGATTTCTCATGATTTTGTTTGATTGTGCTTCAAACATCGCACATCGCATTAATTATTCACTTTTACGGGTAATATTTTCAGTAATACAAATTATTCTTGACGTATATTTATATAATATTATATTCGCGCTGTTAATTGACGTAAAAATTTCGTTTGAAGTAAAAGCCTTCTTAACTGGTACAATGACAGCATTTTTCTTGTTTGAGTCATTATATTTCTTTAGGCTCTGGACATTCTGGGACGAAATAAAGGCGGCTCTCCGTTCGGGGCTGTCTATATTGCTTGTGAGCGTGTTATTTCTTTATACCAGCAAAATAAAAATGTCCTTATTCGCATTAATTCTCGGAATTGCAATATTTATACCTGTGAGTCTGGCAGCCAGGTATATTTTCAGGCGTTTATTATTTGCGCTGGGATTACTCACAACAAATGTAATAATTCTCGGAGCAGGTAAGGCCGGGCAGATATTCGCGGAAAATATAATCTCTTCACCGTTTATAGCGCGTAAAGTTCTGGGATTTCTTGACGACGACGAGTCAAAACAGGATAATTTTATTGCGGGAGTTCCGGTGCTCGGCAAATTACAAGATTTTGAGCAAATTCAATCACAAATTAACGCGGATGAGGCAATTATAGCAATTCCTACAGCGTCAAGAAAGACTCTAGCTGATATATTAAACATTGTAGAAGAGAACGTAAGCAGAGTCTTATATATTCCCGATATGTATATGCTTACAACTTACTCGGCAGAAATTCGCAGCATTGACGGACTCCCTGTTATATCGGCCTCGCAGGGGTTATTGAATCCCGTGAATCGCTTCATAAAAAATATATTTGATTATGTCGGGGGCTTTGCTGCATTGATAATTTTTTCGCCGTTAATGATCTACTCAGCTTATAAAATTAAACACGAGGACGGCGGCAATATTTTATTTAAGCATAAACGAGTCGGGCAAAACTTGAAATTATTTTACTTGTATAAATTTAGAACTATGATTCCAAATGCCGAGCAGGTTTTACAGGAAATGATGAAAGATGAGAATTTACGCAAAGAATTTCAGCAAGCTTTCAAGTTCAAGAATGACCCTAGAATAACGCAATTTGGCAAATTTTTACGCCGCACGAGTCTTGACGAGTTACCGCAAATTTTTAACGTTTTGCGCGGAGAAATGAGTCTCACAGGTCCCCGTCCGATTGTACAGAAAGAAATCAAATTATATTACGGTTATAAGACAGCACGGCAAATCTTTCACGTTAAACCCGGAATGACAGGATTTTGGCAGGTCAGCGGCCGCAATGATGTCAAGAATTATGACGAGCGGATAACTTACGATTTATATTATATTCATAACTGGTCTATATGGCTTGATATTATAATTTTATTGCGAACGGTCAGGGCAGTTATACGAGGCACAGGAGCTTATTAATAAAATAGTTGATTAATTGCCGCTTGATTTTGTAAAATATCGTTTTATCCTGATGATATTATTTGTTATAAGGAGGAAAAATTTTTACATGTTAAGCGATATCGAAATAGCTCAGGCTTCTAAACCTGAATCAATAATTAATATAGCCGCAAAACTGGGAATCTCTGAAGATGATTTAGAGTGTTACGGCAAATATAAAGCAAAAATTTCTCCGGACGTGTTAAAGCGACTCGCAAATAAGCCCGACGGTAAATTAATTCTTGTTACTGCAATTACACCGACTCCAGCAGGTGAAGGCAAGACTACTACAACAGTAGGATTAACTGACGGACTTAATAAAATCGGCAAGAAAGCATGTGCTGCTTTGCGTGAACCTTCACTGGGGCCAAGTTTTGGACTCAAGGGCGGGGCAGCTGGCGGCGGTTATGCTCAAGTCGTCCCTATGGAAGATATAAATTTGCACTTCACCGGAGATTTACACGCGATTACTACTGCACATAATTTGTGCGCTGCTATGCTCGATAATCACATACAGCAGGGCAACGCGTTAAATGTCGATCCCAGAAAAATAGTTTTCCGCAGAGTCATGGACTTAAACGAGCGAGCATTAAGAAATATTATTATCGGTCTGGGAGGCACAGCAAACGGAGTCCCCCGTGAGTCCGGTTTTGATATTACAGTTGCTTCTGAAGTAATGGCAGTATTGTGTTTATCAGCTGATTTAATGGACTTGAAAGCTAGACTCGGGCGCATTGTTTTAGGCTACACTTATGATAATAAGCCAGTTACAGTGAATGACATTCAGGCGGCGGGAGCTATGGCAGCATTACTTAAGGACGCAATCAAGCCGAATTTAGCGCAGACTCTTGAAGGCAACCCGGCATTTATTCACGGCGGGCCGTTCGCTAATATTGCACACGGCTGTAATTCAGTGCAGGCTACGAGACTGGGACTCAAATGCGCTGATTATTTAGTAACTGAAGCAGGATTCGGAGCAGATCTCGGAGCAGAAAAATTTTTAGACATCAAATGCCGTACAGCTGGGTTAAAGCCTGATGCAGTTGTTGTAGTTGCCACGATTCGAGCTCTCAAGATGCACGGGGGATTAAGCAAGAACGAGCTTACTCACGAAAATTTAGCAGCTCTTGAAGCAGGAATTCCGAATCTATTAAAGCATATCGAGAACATACAGAAATATGGCCTTCCTGTTGTTGTTGCGATAAATAAATTTGCGAATGATACAGAGTCAGAGATTAATTTACTCTCTAAAAAGTGTGAAGAGTTAGGCGCGTCATTTGCTCTAGCTGATGTATGGGGCAAAGGCGGCGAGGGCGGCAAATTGTTAGCTCAAAAAGTTGTCGAGGCTTGCGAGAAAGAGTCACACTTCAGATTCATTTATGAGTCCTCAATGAGTCCTAAAGAAAAAATTAACGCAATCGCACGAGAAATTTACGGAGCTGAAGGAGTCGACTTCACAGCACAGGCAGAAAAGGATTTACAGCGAATTCACGATTTAAATAAAGATGATTTGCTTGTATGTATGGCAAAGACTCAATATTCTTTATCAGATGACCCCGCGAAATTAGGCCGTCCTGAAAATTTTAGAATCACAGTTAGAGAAGTGAGACTATCTGCCGGGGCGGGCTTTATGGTAGCTATAACAGGAGCAATTATGACGATGCCGGGACTCCCGAAAAAACCTGCGGCCTTAAATATCGACGTTGACGAGAACGGCAAAATCACGGGGTTATTCTAAATGGAAATCTCAAAATTTTTAGCTGATCTTGCTTCAGATTTACCAGCACCGGGGGGCGGGGCAACTTCTGCACTTTCCGGGGCAATGGGCGCGGCTCTTGTTTCAATGGTAGCGAATCTAACAATTAACCGCGAAAAATATTCACAATTTCAGGAACTCGCAATTAATTCGGCCAAGAAAGCAAATGAGTTAATGCAAAATTTGACTCAATGCATAAATAAAGATATGCGCTCATTTGACGGAGTAATAAACGCTCTCAAGCTCCCGAAAAATACAGACTCCGAAAAATTAGCGCGTTCACAGGCACTGCAGGAGGCTTATAAAACCGCAATCTCTGCACCGGTTGAAATAGTAAATAATTGCTTGGAAGTCATGAAATTATCAAGAAATTTAATCGGGAAGTCAAATATTACGGCTGAATGCGATTTGACGGCGGCACTGTCTCAATGTTATGCGGCGATTAATATAGCACTCGATAACGTAAAAATAAATCTCGCATTTATTAAGGACGAGTCATATAATGCGCAAATGTCCGAATGGGTCTCGAATTCTGAACGTGAAAGCAAGGAGCTTCTATCATGGCAGAATTAATAATGAAGGGTTCAGAGGTCGCAGCAAGCATACAAGAGTCATTAATGGGCAAAATTGCAAATCTCGCTATTATCAAAGTGGGAGCGCGTCCGGACGATTTAGCATATCAACGCGGAATAGTTAAGAGATTCGCGGCTTTGGGCTTCGGCGTAAACATTCACGAATTGCCGGAGAATATTTCACAGTCAGAATTTGACTCGGAATTTGCGAAAATAAATAAAGACTCACACAATCACGGCATATTATTATTTCGTCCGCTGCCTGAACACTTAAGCGACAAGAAAGCATGCAAGACAATTAATCCCTTAAAAGATATTGACTGTATGAGTCCCATTAACTTGGCCGGAGTCTTTGCTGGGGAGAAAAATTCTTTTGCGCCCTGTACTGCTCTTGCTGTCATGGAAATGTTGAAGCATTATAATATTTCTTTAACTGGGCAAAATGTCGTCATAGTCGGCCGGAGTCTCGTTCTTGGCCGTCCGTTAGCTATGTTAATGCTTAGTGAAAACGCAACGATTACTATTTGTCATAGCAGGACTCAAAATTTAGCTGAAACTTGCAAACAAGCCGATATTATTATCTCAGCAGCAGGCCAAGCAGGAATTATCACGCCCGAATTTGTAAATAATAATAGCATTATAGTTGACGTGGGAATAAATTTAAGTCCTGAAGGCAAAATTTGCGGTGATGTAGATTATGAACGGGTCGCGCCGATTGTTCACGCAATAAGCCCAGTGCCCGGCGGAGTCGGAGCTGTTACCACTTCAGTATTAGCGAAAAATTTAGTCAAAGCAGCAAGTTTACAATAATAAAATATCGCCCTCGTTATAAATAATAGCGGGGGTGTTATAATATTTTCATGCATAAAAATTTTTCAAGAAAGGACTTGACAAGAAATTATGTCGGTAGGTAGAATCGACAACAGCACAGCACAGCACAGCACAGCACA